>JAEZAI010000528.1 GCA_023427825.1 Actinomycetes bacterium | reverse complement strand
CCGGACGCCAGGCCCCGCCGGTCGAGCTGCCCGACCTGGACGGGAACCTCCGATCGATCTCGGACCTCCACGACGACAAGGCCGTGGTCGTCGCGTTCTCGACGTGGTGCGGCTGTGCCTACGACCTGCCCGGCTGGCAGGCGCTGCGCGACGAGCTCGCCGAGGACGGCCTGGACGTGGTCGCCGTCGCGCTCGACGACGACCCCGAGGCCGTGCGGCCGTTCGCGGAGGGACTCGACATCCCCGTGCTCGTCGACCGGGAGCACGTGCTCAGCGAGCTCTACGCCATCTCCAACGTGCCCACCGTCGTGTGGCTCGACGAGCAGGACCGCATCGCCCGCCCCAACGGGGTCGCCTTCGGCACCGACACGTTCCGGGACTTCACCGGCGTGGACTCCGAGCCCCACAAGGACGCGATCCGCCGGTGGGTGCGCCACGGCGACGTGGACGTGGAGGTGGACGCTCAGGAGGCGGTCGGCGACCTGAGCCAGGACGAGCTGCTCGCCCGCCTCCGCTTCCGCATCGGCGCGGAGCTCCGCCGGCGCGGCGACGCCGAGGGCGCGGAGCGGAACCTCGCGGCGGGGGTCGTGCTGGCGCCGCACGACTGGACCGTGCGCCGGGCCGCCATGCCGCTGCGGGGCATGAACCCGTTCGGCGACGAGTTCTTCGAGATGGCGCAGGAGTGGGAGGACGCCGGGCGGCCGTACCACGGCATCCCCGCGACCCAGCCGACCGACGGCGGCGACGCGCCGTCGACCGGTGCCTGGCGGCCCGCCGACTGAACGGGACGGCTGCGGGTCCGGCGCGGGTCTGGACGGTCCGCGGGCTGAACGGCCGGTCAACGTCACGGGGGGCGCGGCATCATGTGCGTGACCGATCAGTGGTGTCCCCGGCGGGACCCGTTCGGGGACGACGCAGTGGAGGTACGCGCATGGCCGCATCCACCGTCGCGACTCGCCCGGGCGACCGTGGCCTCGCACAGCTCGTCACCGACCTCGTCGGCGACGACCTGCCGATCCGGATGGAGTTCTACGACGGCTCCAGCCTCGGGCCGTCCGACGCCCCGGCCACCCTCCACGTCCGCTCGAAGGACGCGCTGCGAAGGATCGTCACGTCGCCCGGCGAGCTGGGCTTCGCGCGCGCCTACGTGGCCGGCGACATCGAGGTCGACGGTGACATCTACGCGGTCCTGTCGCTCCGCTCGCGCATCCCGCGACCGCGCCTGACCCCCCGGCAGTGGCTGGACGCGGCCCGGTTGCTCCGCCCGGCGGACCTGGTGCCGCTGCCGCCGCCGCCCGAGGAGGCACACATCTCAGGCCTCGGCCGGTTGCACACACGCGGGCGGGACGCGGCGGCGATCCACCACCACTACGACGTGTCGAACGACTTCTACGAGCTCGTGCTCGGTCCGGCGATGGTCTACTCGTGCGCGCTGTGGGACGAGTCCCGCAAGACCGATCCGCAGGCGGGTCTCGAGGCGTCGCAGTGGGCGAAGAACGAGCTGATCTGCCAGAAGCTCGCCCTGCGCCCCGGCCTCCGGCTGCTCGACATCGGTTGCGGGTGGGGATCACTGGTCCGGCACGCGGCGCGCCACCACGGGGTCGAGGCCGTCGGCGTCACGATCTCCACCGAGCAGGCGGCGTGGGCCCGCGAGCGCGTCGCCGCCGAGGGACTGTCCGACCTGGTCGAGATCCGGGTCCAGGACTACCGGGACGTGCACGACGGGCCCTTCGACGCGGTGAGCTCCATCGGCATGTTCGAGCACGTCGGCCTCGCCCGCCTCGGCGAGTACTTCGACCACGTGCACGAGCTGATGACGCCGCGCGGACGCTTCCTGAACCACGCGATCAGCCGCCCACCCGGGCACGCCCCCGCCATCGCCCGCCGGAGCTTCGTGCAGCGCTACGTGTTCCCCGACGGGGAGCTGCACGAGGTGGGCTCGGTGATCACCGCCATGCAGGCGGCCGGCTTCGAGGCCCGCCACATGGAGGACCTCCGCGAGCACTACGCCCTGACGCTGCGGGCCTGGGTGAAGAACCTGGAGGACAACTGGGACCGGGCGGTCGCGGACGTCGGCATCAACCGGGCCCGGGTCTGGCGCCTCTACATGGCCGGCTCCGCGCTGGGGTTCGAGGACGGCCGGATCGGTGTGAACCAGGTGCTCGGTCTCCGCAACCCCGAGGAGGCGCGGTTCCCGCTGCGCCCCGACTGGTCGGCCACGCCGGAGCCGATCGACCTGCGCCAGGACCGCCCGGTGCACCTGACGGACCAGGACGCCTGAGGGGCCGGACCGGTCAGTCCGCGTCGGGCCGCCTGGCCCGGCTCGGCGCCACCCGCGGCGGCTCGCCCGGCAGCTTCGGGGAGACGGGCGGCCACGGCGCGTCCGGCAGGCTGGCCTCCTGGTCGCGGGCGACCAGCTCCAGCAGCGGATCGAGGGACTGCGGCTGCTCCCGCATCTCCTGCCACGGGTCGCCGCGCTCGGCCACGCGTGCCGGCACGGTCGCGATCGTGAGCTCGTTGGGATGCACGGTCGCGACGTCGTCCCAGGTGAGGGGCGTCGACACCTGGGCGCCGGGCCGCGCCCTGGCGGACCACGCGCCGAACACCGTCTTGTGCGGCGCGTTCTGGTTGAAGTCGACGAACACCCGGGTGCCGCGCTCCTCCTTCCACCACGCATCGGTGATGAGGTCGGGCCGGCGCCGGGCGAGCTCACGTGCCACGGCCACCGCCGCGGCCCGGACCGTGATGGCGTCCCACTCCGGCAGCAGCCCCACGTACACGTGCACGCCGCGGTTGCCGGTCGTCTTCGGGTAGCCCGCCAGACCGACCTCGTCGAGCAGCTCCTTCAGGACGAACGTCGCCTCCCGGATCTGCTCGAAGCGGATCCCGGGCGACGGATCCAGGTCGATGCGCAGCTCGTCGACGTGCTCGGGGTCCGCCGCCAGCGACGGCCACACGTGGAACCCCAGGCACCCGATGTTCACCGCCCAGACCACGTGGGCCAGGTCCTCGATCACCAGCGCCACGGAGGTGGTGCCGTTCGGCGTGGTGACGACGGTGGTGGCGAGCCAGTCGGGCCGCGACCTGGGCACGCGCTTCTGGAAGAAGTTGCCGCCGCCGACGCCGTCGGGGAAGCGCTGCATGAGCACCGGCCGGCCGCCCATGGCCCGCATGGCGGCGTCCTCGACCGACAGGTAGTAGCGGACGAGGTCCAACTTGGTGTCGCCCCGCTCCGGGAAGAACACCTTGTCGGGGCTGGACACGCGAACGGTGCGCCCCGCCACCTCCAGCTCCACGGCGTCGCTCCTGGCCACCGCGGCAACGTACTCTTCCCCCCGACCGGGGCGGAGCCGGTCACGGGGGGACGAGAGCGGGAGCGAGGGTGATGTCGCGATCCATGTGGGTCCGGTCCATGGCGGCGATGGCCGCGTTCGTCGTCGCGGCCGGTGCGTCGGCCTGTTCGGTGACGGCCGCCGGGCGCTCGCCGCTGGCGTCGGTCCGTGGCGACGGCGCGGAAGTAGAGGTGCCGCCCGAGCAGGGCCCGTCTCCCACGACGGTGCGGTGCGCCGAGACCCCGGCGGGCGTGGAGCCCGAGCGGGTGGACCCGGCGGAGGCCGGCCTGGACGCCGAGCGGCTGCAGGCCGCACTCGACTACGCGGTCGCCAAGGGATCGCAGTCCGTGCGGGTGTACCGCCATGGGTGCCTGGTGGGCACGGGGTCCAACGACGCCGCGGTCGACTGGGTGCCGCTGCCGGGATGGTCGATGACCAAGGGCGTGGTCTCCATGCTCGTCGGCCGTGCGGTGCAGCTCGGCGACCTGGACGTCGACGACACCATCGGCGAGCACCTCGTCGTCGCGGATCCCCGCAAGGCCGCGCTCACGGTGCGTCAGCTCCTCAACCAGACCACCGGCCTCCGGCTCGCGTGGGCGAGCGATCTGAACGAGGCGGCGACGACCGACTCGGCGGCCGCCTTGCTGGCCCGGCCGTTCGAGGCGGTGCCCGGGACGACGTTCCAGTACGCGCAGACCTCGGTCACGCTGCTCGTGGCGGTCGTCGAGGCCGCGGTCGGCGAGGACCTGCAGGCGTTCGCGCAGCGCGAGCTGTTCACCCCGATCGGCATCGGGCCCTCCGAGTGGGTCTGGGAGCGCGACGGCGCCGGCCGGAGCCAGGGGTTCGCCTTCCTCCGGATGACGCCGACCGCGTTCGGTCGCCTGGGTCGCCTGCTGCTGCAGGACGGCACCTGGGCCGGCCGGCGGCTCCTGCCCGCCGACTACATCGCCCAGGGTCGTGCCGGCACGGCCGCCAACCCCTGCTACGGGTTCCTGTGGCGCAACAACGACGGCATCGGTTGCGCCCAGACCGGACCGATCCTCGGACTCGAGACCACCGCGAACTGGATGCCGACCGTGCCCACGGACGCCTACGGCCTCGCCGGCATGTTCGACCAGATCGTGCTCGTCATCCCCAGCCTCGACATCGTGGTCGTCCGCCTGGGTCTGCCGCCGCAGATGCTCGGCGACCCGTGGGGTGACGTGGGCGGCGAGCGCCCGTCGATGCCATGGCGGTTCTTCCGGACGCTGATGTCCGCGGTGACCGACGTGGACGTGGCCGACCCGGGGGAGTGGACCCCCAAGCCCTCCGATGAGATCGACTGGCTCCACATCTTCGAGGTGCCGGTCCCCGAACCGACCTGGTGACCGCCCGCGCTGAGGCCCTCGCCGGCGGCCCGGGCCGTCAGCCGGCCGGATGGTCGGCGTGGGC
>JAEZAI010000512.1 GCA_023427825.1 Actinomycetes bacterium | reverse complement strand
CCGCAAGCATGCAGACGGCGAAGCCGGCACCGACGATCCGCCAGGTCCGGTGGACGCCGGGCCGGGTGGAGCCGGGCGGCGGAGGGGGCGGCGTGCCCCGGTAGGGCGGGGGCGTCACGACCCCGGTGGGGGCCGTCGTCGGCGCGGGCGCGGTGGGTGGCTCGGCCAGAAACGGCGGCGGGGGCCAGTCGGCGCTCATGACTCGATCCAGCGGAGGACGGCCAGCACCCGGCGGTGGTCGCCGGGCGTGGGTGGGAGGTCGAGCTTGGTGAAGATGTTGCTCACGTGCTTCTCCACGGCGCCGTCGCTGACGACGAGCGCCTCTGCGATCGCGGCGTTGGTCCGACCCTCGGCCATGAGCCCGAGGACCTCGCGCTCCCGGGGCGAGAGCGCGGCGAGCGGGTCCCGGCGGTTCGACCGGGCGAGCAGCTGGGCGACGACCTCGGGGTCGAACACCGCTCCCCCGTAGCCCACGCGGGCGACGGCGTCCATGAAGTCGCCGACGTCCGCGATCCGGTCCTTGAGCAGGTAGCCCACGCCGCTCGCCGCGCTCCCTGCGTGGGAGTCGGCCAGCAGCTCCGAGGCGTAGCTCTCCTCGACGTACTGCGACAGCACCAGGATGGCCATCTGCGGCCACCGGGCCCGCACCTCGAGTGCGGCCCGGAGGCCGTCGTCGGTGTGCGTCGGGGGCATGCGCACGTCGACGACGGCCAGGTCGGGCTGGAGCCGCTCGACCGCGTCGATCAGTGCGACGGCGTCGCCGACCGCGCCGACCACCTCGTGGCCGCCGTCGGTCAGGAGCCGGGTCAGCCCGGCCCGCAGCAGCACGCTGTCCTCCGCGATCACGATCCGCACGGGACCTCCACCAGCAACGTCGTGGGTCCGCCCACCGGGCTGACCACCTGCATCCATCCGTCGAGCGCGGCCAACCGCTCCTCCAGTCCTCTCAGTCCGGTGCCGCCCGTGTCCGGGGAGGCGCCGCCGACCCCGTCGTCGGACACCACGATCGTCAGCCGGTCGCGCCGGCGGACGATCTCGACCGTCGCCCGGCTCGCACGGGCGTGACGGGCCACGTTCGTGAGCGCCTCGGAGACGATGAAGTAGGCGGCGCTCTCGACCGACGGGGACGGCCGGGGCGACACGTCGACCCGGAGCTCGACCGGGACACCGGCGCGGGCCACGACGGCCGACAGTGCTGCGTCCAGACCGCGGTCCTCGAGGATCACCGGGTGGATGCCCCGGACCAGGTCCCGGAGCTCCTTGAGTGCGGCCTTCACCTCGTCGTGCGCCTCGGAGACCAGCTCCTTGGCCCGACCGGGGTCGGTCTCCATGGCCTGGCGTGCGACGCCCAGGTCCATGGCGACGGCGATGAGGCGCTGCTGCGCCCCGTCGTGGAGGTCCCGTTCGATGCGGCGGCGCTCGGCCTCGGCGCTGTCGACCGCCGCGGCTCGGCTGGTCTGCAGCTCGCTCACCCGCTCCTCGAACTCGACCCGCTCCGAGCGGCCCAGCAGGAGCCGACCGACGGCACGGTCGAGCTCGGCGAGCCAGGTCGTGGCCCACGGTGCGACCACCGCCAGCACGACGAGGCCGAGCAGCGACAGGAGCGCCACGCCCGGCCCGGGGCCGACCTCCAGGAACCCCAGCTGGGCGGAGCCGTCGGCGAACCGGCCGACGAACAGCGGGAGCGCCAGCAGGACCACGCCGCTCGCCCACAGCGTGGAGGCGATCGTGGTGGTGATGACCGCGAGCGGGAGGTGCAGCAGCGCGTAGCCGAGCTCCTTCCAGCGGCTGGCGGTCCTGAAGCGCCACACGAAGCGGTACCACCAGTTGCGCCCCTCGGCCCTGGGCGCGGGGTCGTGCAGCGTGGTGCCGAGCAGCGCGGCGAACCGGCTGCGCTCGACCGTGGCGTAGGCGTGGGTGCCGAGCATGCCGAGCCAGGCCACGACGATCGCCGCTGGGAACAGGACGATCAGGCTCCCAGCAGTGGAGGCCATGGTCACCACGAACGTGAAGCCGATCGTGGCGATGAACAGGTCCAGGCAGAGGTGGCAGAGCGACCACCAGGTCTGCGTGGTGCGCCAGGGGCGGAAGACGGTGCTGAGCACGGATCACACGCTACGGAGCGCGGCAGGACGGGACCATGAAGGGTCCCGGTGTCATCGGACGGGGGACAACCCCACCCCGCCGGTCGGGCGACCGGGACTTTGGGGGCGCCGCGCGGCCGGGCCCGTCAGCCCGGACGCGGTCGACCAGCTCCTACCGGCGCAGGACCGTCCCGGTGTGGTCCTCGGCGGTCGAGCGTGCGGCCAGGCGCGCACGGTGCGCCACGACGTCGACCTCGGAGCGCACCTCGTCGGTCGACGCCGGGGAGGTGGCGAGCGTCGCCGCCGGTCGCACGGGCCGGGGCACCAGCTCGCCCAGGCAGTTCGGGCACACGCCGAGGAGCTCCTCGTCGGTGCAGCGGGCGCAGAACGTGCACTCGAACGAGCAGATCCGGGCGTCGAGCGCGTCCGGCGGCAGCGCCCGGCCGCAGTGCTCGCAGGAGGGTCGCAGCTCCAACATGGCTCCAGCGTCCGCGGTGCGTCGGACGGCGTCAACGACAGGATGCTGGACGATCCTGCCATCGGTGGTGGCGACTTGCTGCGGGACCGGGGAACGGCGGTGCGGGCGAGCCATGTTCGGGTCCGGCGGGGCCTCGCGGCTACGGTTTGTGGCCGTGTCGAGCCGCCTCGGCCCACGCCCCTTCCTCTCCCATGCACCCCTCCCTGCCCTCCCTCGACCTGATCGCCCATGACTGACGCACCTGCACAGGACGACGCCCGTGACGTCGTCGTGATCGGCGCGGGCCCCGCGGGCCTGACCGCCGCCTACCAGCTCTCCAAGGACGGCGTCGCCGCCACGATCCTGGAGTCCGACGACATCGTCGGCGGCATCAGCCGCACGGCCGAGCGGGACGGCTGGCGCTTCGACATCGGCGGCCACCGGTTCTTCACCAAGGTCGCCCCGGTCGAGGCGATCTGGCACGAGATCCTCGAGGACGACGAGTTCCTGAAGCGGCCGCGCCTCAGCCGGATCTACTACCAGGGCAAGTACTACGACTACCCGATCAAGCCGCTGAACGCGCTGCGGAACCTGGGCTTCATCGAGGCCGTCCGCTGCACGCTGTCGTACCTCTGGGCCAAGATCCGCCCACCGAAGGACCAGTCCACGCTCGAGGGCTACGTCGTGGCCGACTACGGGCGCCGCCTCTACGAGCACTTCTTCCGGACGTACAACATCAAGCTCTGGAACGTCGATCCCAAGTACCTGTCGAGCGACTTCGGCGCCCAGCGCATCAAGGGCATGTCGCTGTGGAGCGCGGTCTGGGAGCCCATCCGGACCCGCCTGTTCGGCAGCCGCGCGGACAAGGCCAAGCAGGTCACGAGCCTCATCGAGGAGTTCCAGTACCCCAAGTACGGCCCCGGGATGATGTGGGAGCGCTGCGCCGAGATCGTGACCGAGCGGGGCGCCGAGCTGGTCATGAACACCACGGTGACCACGATCAAGCGGGACCCCGAGGCCAAGCGCGCCACCGCGGTCGTCGCCCGCACCGCCGACGGCGGGACCGTCGAGCACCCGGCCGACGAGGTCATCTCGACCATGCCGTTCTCGTACCTGCTGAAGGCCATGGACCCGCCCCCGCCGGCAGAGGTCATCGCCGCAGCTGACCAGCTGCGGTTCCGGGACTTCCTGACGATCGCGCTGGTCGTGCCCGTCGAGTACGGCTTCCCCGACAACTGGATCTACATCCACGCCCCCGAGGTGCAGGTGGGGCGCATCCAGAACTTCGGCCAGTGGTCGCCGTACATGGTCAAGGACGGCCGCACGTGCCTGGGCCTGGAGTACTTCGTGTTCGAGGGAGAGGGCCTGTGGTCCAAGCCCGACGACGAGCTGATCGCGCTCGGCACCCACGAGCTGTCCGTGCTGGGGCTGGTCGACCCGTCCAAGGTCGAGAGCGGCTACGTGGTGCGGATGCCCAAGGCGTACCCGGTGTACGACGAGGACTACAAGGCCAACGTCGCCGTCCTGCGGAAGTGGTTGGAGGCCAACGTGCCGAACGTGCACCCGGTGGGGCGCAACGGCATGCACAAGTACAACAACCAGGACCACTCGATGCTCACGGCCATGCTGACCGTCGAGAACATCCTGGGCAAGGGCCCGCACGACATCTGGTCGGTCATCGTCGACGAGGACTACCACGAGGAGGGCACCGGCACGACCGGGTCCACCCAGGGCACCGGGCGCGACGCTCCCATCGTGCCCAACACCGCACCCCGCGCCCACTGAGCTCGCCCGCCCGCTGAGGTCGCCCGCGCCCCGCTGGGCTCGGGAGCACTGCGCACGAGCGCCCGCGCACCGGGACGGAACCCGAGGGGTCAGCCGCCCGCAGGTGCCGGCGGCGGGCCGTTGCGGGCCAGCTCGAGCAGCTGCGGCCCCATCCAGTCGCCGATCGTCGGCAGGTAGCTGTCCAGGAAGTGCAACCCGTCCTGGCGCTTGGCGGGATCGATCTCGCCACCGGGCTGGGCCGCCAGCCACGTCTGCAGGTCGATCACGGCGGTGACGCCCGGCCGCAGCGACGCCGCGTGGCGGATGATCTCGTTCAGCCGGTCGACGCGGGCCGGCTCCGACTCGGGCAGACCGGTGAACCCCTGGTCCTGGCCCGCGTCGAAGTGCGGGTACGTCACGAGCGCCACTGTGGCGCCCTTGGAACCCAGCACGTCGATCGCCGACAGCAGCTCGCGCAGCAGGTAGTCGTCGATCTCGGGCTGGCCGATGTGGCGCCAGCGGCTGTCGCCGGGCAGCTTCCGGTCCACGACCTCCCAGATGCCCGACGTGAGCACGACCACGTGCGGGTCGCGCTCCGCGATCCACGCCGGGAACGACGAGGACCAGTCGCAGCGGGCAGGGAAGGCGTTGAAGTTTCGTAGGAACCGGAAGTCGCCGCCTCGGGCGATCGGGCAGCCCAGCTGCGACACGTTCGAGGTCCGCACGTCGCTGCGGCCCTTGGCCCAGCCGGCCAGCCCCGTCGCGTAGTTGAACGCCACCGAGTCGCCGGCGACCATCACGGTGGCCCGCTCGCCCGGGCCGACCGTGCGGCGAGGTGCGGGGGCGGGAGCCGGCGGGAGCGGCGCCTCGGCGGCCACCTGCGGGGTCGACGCGGGCGCCGAGCGCTCGGTGATGGTTCGCAGCTGGGGCGCCAACCACCCGAGCACGAGCGCCCGGCCGGCCGGCGTGAGGCCCAGGCCGGCGTCGCGCAGCTCCGGGGAGAGCTCGCCGCCGGGCTGCGTGCGGAGCTGGCCCGAGACGTCGAGCACGTCCGCACCCCGGTCGGTCGCCACTGCGGCCAGGAGCTGGTTCCACGTGTCGATCCGCGCCGGGTCGTTCTCGGTGTGCGACGGCGCCGGTGCACCGCCCGACGCGACGGTGTCGCGGTACTCCGACAGCGCGGCACGCTCGGGATCGCTCGACGCCACCACCGGCGGCGTCGGGCCCGGGAGGACCTGCGTCTCCAACCGGGGCGTGGTGAGGACGACCACGCGGGCGCCGGTCGACGACAGCCCGTCGATCAGCGCGCCGACGTCCGCTCGCTGGAAGTCCTGGATCGCCGGGTCGTTCGAGGGCAGCCACTGGTGCTCCTCGACACCCAACCGGCGGTTGGCCAGGTCCCGCAGACCGCCCCAGACCACGACCACGTCGGGCCGCTGCTGCTCGACGGCGGCCACCCACGTGTCGCGGACCGCGCCGCACCGGTCGGGGTCCCGCTCGACGCGCCCGTCGGCCACCTGCACGTAGCCACCGACGGCCAGTCCGCACGACGGCGCGGCGGCCACGGTCACCTCGAGCCCGTCCACCTCCTCGCCCTGTGCGGGCTGCAGCGACGCGGCGAGCTCGTCGCCCACCACCAGGACCTTGACCGGCGGAGGGGGCGGCGGCGTGGTGGGTTGCGCCGAGGACGCCTGTTCCAGCGCACTCGGCGCCGGCAGGTCGTTGGTGACCGCCATGTCGCCGACCACCAGCGTGACCACGGCGAGGCCGGCCACGGCGGCACCCCGGGGCGAGGGCAGCAGGTTCCCCAGCCGGATCGGCTGCTCGACCACCCGGTGCATGATCACCGCGGCGGTGATGGTGACCGCCAGGCGCAGCCCGAAGAGCGGCCACGGCGACCACCCGGTGCGGGCCGGGGTCAGCCAGAGGAAGACGGGCCAGTGCAGGAGGTAGATGCCGTAGCTGATGCCGCCGACCCACACGAGCGGCCGCCACGACATCACCGAGCCGAGCACGCCGGGTTGCAGGGCGCCGACGATGATCGTCGCCGTGGCCGCGGCCGTCAGCAGGAAGCCCCACGGGTACATCCACGCCGACTCCACGGTGGCGACGTGCCACAGCCAGAGGGTGCCGGCGACGGCCGCGATCGACAGCGCCGGCCAGATCCGCCGCAGCGGTCCGGGACGGAGCCGGATCCCTCGCAGCAGCGCGCAGGCCAGCAGCGCGCCGACGACCATCTCGAACAGGCGCGTATCCGTGCCGAAGTAGGCGCGGTCGATCGAGCTGCGGGCGAGGAGGCCGTTGGCCACGACCGACGCGGCCCCGACCGCGCCGAGCACGACCACGAGAGCGCCCAGGCCGCGGCCACGTCGGCGCCCGAGCGCCAGTCCACCCAGGAGCAGCAGCGGCAGCAGCACGTAGAACTGCTGCTCGACCGCGAGGCTCCAGAAGTGCTCGAGCGGCGATGGTGCGACGAACTGGGCGCCGTAGGAGCGGTCCGCCGCGATGAAGTGCCAGTTGACGATCTCGGCCAGCGCGAACGGGATGTCGGAGCGCAGGTCGCGCAGCTGATCCGTGGTCCAGACACCGACGGCCCCCATGACCAGGATGAGCGCCATCGTCGTCCACGACGCCGGCAGCAGCCGCCGGAACCGCCGCCGCCAGAAGCGCCGGAGGTCGACGCCGCCGGCCCCGTCGTGCTCGCGCAGCAGCAGCGACGTGATGAGGAAGCCCGACAGCGTGAAGAACGCAGAGACCCCCAGGAACCCGCCCGGGATCCACTCGAAGCGGGCGTGGTACACGAGCACCGCGGCGACCGCGAGCGCACGGAGCCCGTCGAGCGCGGGCCGGTGTCCCAGCGGCTCGACCGTCGAGGACGAGGCCCGGCGCTGCTGGCTGCGGTCCACGCGCCGCACCGGCTGGTGCCGCTCGAGCACCGACGTGGCGGTGCGAGCGCCCTCGGTCCGGCTCCCGGCGTCGTCCGGACGTCCGACGGGACCGCCGCCGGCATCCTCGGCCGCACCCCCCTCCGGAGCGTCGGCGGGGTCGGCGGGGTCGGC
>JAEZAI010000500.1 GCA_023427825.1 Actinomycetes bacterium | reverse complement strand
GGGACGCGCAGGTCCGCGGTCCGCTCGGCGATCGCCCGGTCGCCGTCGGCGCCGGTACCGCCAGCGTCCGCGCCCTCGGACGGCCCGAGCACGGGGAGGAGGTGCGACCACAGCAGGTCCATGAACGCCTGCATCGGTTCGGTGTGGGAGAAGAACGCCACGACGGTGTCGTGCTCGGGGAGGACGACCATGTACTGGCCGTACGCGCCGTCGCCGCGGTAGCCGTGCCGATTGCGCCACAGCTGGAAGCCGTACCCCTGGCTCCAGTCGGGCTCGGGACGGTTGCTGTTGTCGGTCTGGGTCGACGACGCCAGCTCGACCCACCCAGCCGGCAGCACCTGCCGGCCGTCCCACCGTCCACCGTCCAGATGGAGCTGACCGAGGCGGGCGATGGCGTCGAGGTCGGTGAACACGCCCGAGAATCCGACGTCGATGCCCGGCCGGTATTGGTGCCAACGCAGATCGCCCACGCCGATCGGGTCCAGGACTCGGCTGCGGAGCTGGTCGACGAGTCGACGCCCGGTGAGGCGCTGGAGGACCGTGGCCAGCGCCAGGACCGGCGGCTGGTTGTAGGCGAACCAGGTGCCGGGCTCGTGTTCGGGCGGCAGGTGGAGGAACGCACCGACGAGGTCCTTCGGATCCGTCAGGAGCGCGGCGACGAGCGTCTCGTCGTGGTGGCCCGTCGCCATCGAGGCGATGTGGCGGATGCGCATGCGGCGGGTCCGGTCGTCGACGCCGTCGGCCATGTCGGGCAGATGGTCGACGACCAGGTCGTCGAGCGAGAGCAGCCCGTCGTCGATCGCCAGGCCGAGCGCGACGCCGGTGAAGGACTTGCTGAGCGAGTAGCAGAGCCGGATCTGCTCGGCCCGGTGCGGCGCCCAGTACGCCTCGAGGACGCGGTGACCGTGGCGCTGGATGATCAGGCCGTGCGGCTCGACGACCGCATCGACCTCGATGGCGTCGATGAACCTGACGAGCGCGTGCCCGTCGATGCCCTGCGCCGACGGCGTGGAGACGGGAATCGTCACGGACGTCAGTCTGGTCGGATCGATCCCGTCAGTTCCGGGCGTCGAGGCGATCGACGCCGTAGTCATCGAAGGACCGGTCGGCGGACACGACGATCAACGCCCCCATCTGGGCCTGGGCGATGAGCATCCGATCGAACGGATCACGATGGTGGGCCGGCAATGCGGCGGCTGCCTCTCCGTGCGCGGGGCTGATCGCGAGCGGTTCGAAGCCGGTGGTCACGAGCGCCTCGACCAGGCCGTCGGGGAGGTCGAGCTTGCCGAGGGCGCGCTTGATGCCCAGCTCCCATGGCGTGACCGAGGAGAAGTAGACGCTGTCAGCGTCGGCCACGGTGGCTCGTGTGCGCGGTCCGAGCTCGTCCGCGTCAGCGAGCCACCACAACGCCACATGGCTGTCCAGGAGGAGACGCATCAGTCGTCGGAACTGCGCGGTTCGAACATCTCGACGATCTCGGGATCCGACTCGATCAGGTCGCCTGTGAGCTCGACGCGTCCCGCCCACATTCCCGGACGTCGTTGCCGAGGGCCGGAGTCCCATGCGACGAGGCGTGCCACCGGCCGGCCGTTGCGCGCCACGATCACCTCGTCGCCGTCCTCGGCCGCTCGGATGAGCTCCGACAGGCGTGACTTCGCTTCGTGCGTGTTCACGATCAGCGTCGACATGGACCAAGCTTAGCTAGGCCCTACTCCCGCCAGCTGGTGACCAGGACCCGCGGACGTGGGTCCGCGGCCCCTGCTCCTCAACCCGGCGGTCGATCGGCCGACGGATGGCGCAGACGACCCCGCCGGGTCGGCGTGAGGTGCCGCGCCACGGCGCGCACGAAGAAGGGAAGCGCAGATGACCGAGCCCGAGCAGAACCCGTCGGACTTCACGACGTTCGGTGACGAATCGAACGAGGGGCCGTCCGCCGGGCCCGCCGGTCGTTCCTCGACGCCCAAGTGGATCGCAGCGCTCGTCGTGACCGCAGTGGTGGCCGCGGGTGTCGCGTGGTTCGTGACCGACCGCTCGGCGTCCGGCGACATCGGTGAGCCGGTCGCGAAGGAGTCGGCGACGACGTCGACCGCGAAGGGAGCGGCTGCCGCCGACGCTCCCGCTCAGACGCCGAGCTGGCTGTTCAGCCTCACTGCCACCGCCGGCACCTTCGAGGCCAACGACCTGAACCCGAACATCGGCACTGTCACGCTGACGGGCGTGAGCGCCGAGACGGTCGGCTTCACCGACCGCCCGGTCCGCGACGCGGTCACCTTCGCCACGGACAAGTTCCCGACGGCGTGGCCGGAGCTCTTCGGGGACTCCGACCCGAACGGCGTGCTCGTCACCAGCGACGCCGACGGCACCCGACGCAGCTACGTCCTGGAGCTCTCGAGCCCGACCGTCGACGGTGACTCGCTGACGTTCCAGGTCGCCGCGATCCAGGGTGAGGACCACAGCTCGCAGCTGCCGGGCATGAAGACCGTCGCCGCCACCGTGCCGCCGTCGACCTTCGGTGAGGTCACGCTCTTCATCGACAGCGTCTCGCCGCCCGGGGCCCACTGGGTCTGCATGGGCCCGGAGGGGACCCAGACCACGATCAACCCGCCAGCGCCAGTCGCCTACGACTCCTGGAACTCGCCGACCTCGCAGCAGTTCGAGGCGCAGTGCTTCGCCAAGCGCGGCACGCCCGAGGTGTGGGGCGCCACGGGGGACTAGGTGCCCCGACCGTCGCTGCGCCTCCGGCAGCTGCGGCAACCGAATGGACTGCCGACTTCGATCTTGTGCGAGAGCGGCCCGTCACGGGCGTCTCTCGCACAAGATCGGTCGGGTGACCGCCGGGACAGGTGCCCATGGCCTCCCGCAGGTCGGTCGGCCACACTGGTGACGTCCGGTGTCGCGGCGGAGGGGAGGGTCCCGTGCGTGCAGTCCGTTGGGCTCTCGTGGTCGTGCTGGTCGTCCTCGCTGCGTCGTGCGCAGCACCGCCGCCGCCACCGCCGACCGGGCCCGAGCTGCGGGTGGTGACCTACAACATCCACCACGGGGAAGGGCCCGATGGCTGGGTCGATCTCGAGCGGATCGCCGCAACCATCCGGGCCTCGGATGCCGACGTGGTCGGTCTCCAGGAGGTCGACCGGCACTTCGCGGAGCGCAGCAGCTTCGTCGACCAGGCCACCTACCTGGCTCAGGCGCTGGAAATGGAGGTGGTGTTCGGGGCGAACATCGACCTCGACCCGCTCGTGTCCGGACAGCCCCGCCGGCAGTACGGCAACGCGATCCTCAGCCGGCTCCCGATGGCGGCGACCGGCAACACGCTGCTGCCGAAGGCCCCCACGAGCGAGCAGCGTGGACTGCTGCACGCACAGGTGGCGGTCGAGGGAACGGACGTCACGGTGTTCGTCACGCACCTGCAGCACGACTCGCCCACGGAGCGGCTCGCGCAGGTGAACGCCATCACGGCAGAGCTGGACACGATCGGCGGGAACGTCGTCCTGCTCGGCGACCTGAACGCCGAGCCGGGCACGCCGGAGATCGAGCACCTGGTCGACCGGCTGTCGGACGCGTGGACGACCGCGGGCTTCGGTCCCGGCTACACGTTCTCGAGCGTCCTGCCGCTCAGGCGCATCGACTACGTGATGAGCTCCGAGGGCATGGTCGCCCGGACGGCCGCGGTGCTCACCTCAGACGCCTCGGATCATCTCCCGGTGGTCGCCTCGGTGAGACTGCCGCAACTCGCTCCGGTGTGAGCCCGGCGCGAGTAGCGAAGCGCCAGGCCTACTCGTTGCTGGCGTTGGCTCTCGATCTTGCGGTCCGCGCTGGCACTCAGGCTCGCCGTTAGCGTTTCCCTCGGGAGAGGGAGGTGGCGATGCGCCCACTGTCGGACCGGAACCGTGACCGCGACCGGCCGGGGTTCCTTGGCCAAGTGGCCGACGAGATCCGAGACGGTTCGGCCAAGGCCATCGCAACCGTGTTCCTCGGGATTCTCGCCGTGGTCGGAGGCGTCGCCGTGACGATGCTGACCGACGTCTTCAGGTCGGACCCCAGCCCGACGACGACGTCGACCACCAGCAGCTCCACGTCCACGACCACGACGACGTCGGTGGGTCCCAACGTCGGGGGCGCGGTGCTGGAGCGTTGCGAGCTCCCGCTGGATCCCGACGGTCTCGAGTGGGTCCAGGTCGAATCCTCCACCGTCGCCTCCGAGGAATGGATCGCTCAGCGGGTGGCCGAGGAGAACGGACTCGGCCTCGAGTTCTGCGACGGTGCCGCCTTCCGGTCGAGCGGATCGACACTCATGGTGTCCACACCCTTCACCGACGAGGAGGTCGACCGATTCGACGATCCGAATCCGCCGGCATCGTTGGCCGAGGTGTGCGAACTTCGCCGGGAGATGCGGGTCGACGGCGGCGAGCAGCCGTACCGATCTCCCGACATGGACACCTACTTCTCGGACTTCATCCTGCGTCCATCGGGAAAGTGGATCGGTCCCAATCGCTGCTTCCCGCTGCTCGCTACCGACGAAGAGTTCGGGAGTCGAGCGGCGCTCGATCGCTACTTCGGAATCCTCGACGACCTCACCGGCGCGCCGGCTGACTTGGCGCCCGTCAGCGTCGACCTCTCCGAGGTCGTGACCCCGCAGTTCATCGAACGGTCCGGTGGCATCGAGGCGGTCGTGCGAGCGTGGAAGGACTGCGCTCGAGTGACGGTTCGGCACCTCGCCGCCCCACAGTCGGTCAAGGGCTTCGATCACATCGACGTGCACGTCGATTGCGAGGACGCTGTCGGTGCGAGGACGACGAAGGCGTACACGCTGGCGATGGTCCCACCAGAAGGGCGGAGCTCGACGTGGCGGCTGCACTGGGATCCTGAGCACTGGGGAGCGGTGCCGCCCGTCTCCTGACCGGAATCCGTTTCGGTCGGCGGATCTTGTGCGAGATCGGCCCGTAACGGGCACCTCTCGCACAAGAACGGCGGACGGGTCGCCGGCAACACGACCGCTCGATCGGCGAGCCGTCGGGGCGCTCGGTGCCGGAGTCGACTTGCGGCGTAACGTCGTCGCCGGCACCGCTCGCGTCGGGGCCGCCTGACGTCCGGGAGGTGCATCAGGTGTCGGTGATCGAGGTCGAGGGCCTTCGGAAGTCCTACGGCGACGTCCAGGCGGTCAAGGGTCTGAGCTTCTCGGTCGACGAGGGCGAGATCGTCGCCGTGCTCGGACCGAACGGCGCGGGCAAGACGACCACGGTCGAGATCCTCGAGGGCTACCTCACCCGCGACGCCGGCGACGTCAGCGTCCTCGGCATGGACCCCGCCCACGGCGGCACCGAGCTGCGGCAGCGGATCGGCATCGTGCTGCAGGAGGTCGGCGTCGACCCGTTCCTCACGGTGTCGGAGGTGCTGCGCAAGCACTCGGAGTACTACCGCCATCCCCGAGACGTGGCCGAGGTCGTCTCGCTGGTCGGCCTGGACGAGAAGGCGAACGCCCGGGTGAAGACCCTGTCGGGAGGTCAGCAGCGGCGCCTCGACGTGGCGCTCGGCCTGATCGGCGACCCCGAGCTCCTCTTCCTGGACGAGCCGACGACCGGGTTCGACCCGTCGGCCCGGCGCCAGGCGTGGGAGATCGTGCGCAACCTCGGCGACCTCGGCAAGACCGTGCTCCTCACCACGCACTACATGGACGAGGCGCAGGCGCTGGCCGATCGCGTGGTCGTGATCGCCGACGGACGGATCGTCGCCGAGG
>JAEZAI010000469.1 GCA_023427825.1 Actinomycetes bacterium | reverse complement strand
GTCGATCGCCTCGGCGCCGAGGAGCGCCGCCGCGGACTGCGGATCGGGTTGGTCGAGGGCATCGCCGCGGCCGCGGCCGCGCTGCTCGCCGCGGCGGTCGTGCTCGTGGACCGTGTCGCCGGCGGCGTCGTCGACGGGCCGATCCTGGGCGTGCTGGTGCTCGTCCCGTTCGCGCTCATGGAGGTGCTGACCCCGCTGCTCGCGGCGGGCGAGCAGCAGGCCGCCGTGCACACCGCGGTCCGGCGGCTCCGCGCCGTCCTGGAAGCGCCCGATCCTGTCGCCGAGCCGGTCACCCCGGTCGCCGTGCCGTCGCGGGCGACGCTCGTGCTCGACGACGTGATCCTGCGGTGGCCGCGGGCCACCGTCGACGTCGTCTCCGGGCTCGATCTCCGTCTCGCGCCGGGAGACCACGCCCGCATCGACGGGCCCAGCGGCTCCGGCAAGTCCACCGTGGCGGCGGCGCTCGTCCGGTTCATCGGAGTGAGGGAGGGCGGCTACCGGCTGGGCGGCGTCGACACCGGGCTGGAGGGCGGCTCCAACGTCCGCCGGGTGGTGCCCTGGTGCCAGCAGTCGCCATGGCTGGCCGCCACCTCGCTGCGCGAGAACCTCCACATCGCCGCGCCCGACGCCACCGACGACGAGCTGTGGGCCGCGCTCGACGCGGTGCAGCTCTCCGACTGGGCCGTCGGCCTGCCCGACGGACTCTCCACGTTGGTGGGCCGCGACGGCTCGGCCATGAGCGGCGGCCAGCGCCAGCGGCTCGCGCTGGCGCGCGTGCTGCTCGCGGACCACCGCATCGTCGTGCTCGACGAGCCCACCGCCCACCTCGACGCGCCGACCGCCCGGGCCGTGCTCGTCGACCTGCTCGGCGCGCTCGGCGACCGCACGGTGCTGGTGCTCGGCCACGGGACGAGCACGCTCGGCGACGGGCCGACCGTCGACTGGTCGACGATCGACCTCGCGGAGCTCGACCCCGCGGCCTCCCGGCCCTGAGCGCTCCTGCGGCTGTCCCGTCCCGGCGGGCCCGGGCCGTCAGGCGAGGGGGACCCGGGACAGGAGGGCGGTGCGCTGCACGTCGGCCTCGGCGACGACGGCGTCGAGGTCCGCTGTCAGCAGTCGCCGGTCCCGCACGACCGCCCGTCCGCCGACGAACACGTCGCGGACGTCGCTCGCCCGTGCCCCGTAGACCAGTCGGACCTCGGGCGCCGAGCCGGGGCCGGGCCGCACGTGCGGACCGGAGGGATCGACCACGACCAGGTCGGCGAGCTTGCCGACCTCGATCGAGCCGACCTCGTCCTGCAGGCCGAGGGCCCGAGCACCGCCCATCGTCGCCATCTCGAGCACCGTGCCCGCCGGCATGGACCGCGGGCCGCAACGCGGCTTGTGCACGAGCGCGGCGAGGCGCATCTCCTCGAACTGGTCGAGCCGGTTGTTGCACGCCGCGCCGTCCGCCCCGAGCGCCACGTTGACGCCGTCGGCGAGGAGCTCGGGGATCTGCGCGATGCCCGAGGCGAGCTTGAGGTTGGCCGAGGGGCAGTGGCACACGTGCGGGCCGTGGCGACGGATGAGCTCACGCTCCTGCTCGTCCAGCCACACGCAGTGCGCCATCACCAGGCGGTCGTCGAGGGCGCCCCACGAGTGCAGCGCGACCACGTCACGGCCTTCATCGGTGGCCTCGAAGCGCTCGGCCTGGTCGTGGTTCTCGTCCACGTGGGTGTGCAGCCGCAGGTCGAGCTCGTCGGCCAGCTCGACGCAACGCCGCCACATCTCTGGTGTGGCGTTGCGCGGACCCCGGGGCGACAGCGCCGCCCGGACACGGCCGCCGCCCGCACCGTGCCAGCGCTCGATCAGCGCGACCTGGTCGTCCCACGCGTCGTCGGTGGACTCGCCGACCATCTCCGTCCCGGGCTCCCAGCGGTCCATGAGCGCCTTGCCGATCGTCGCACGGATCCCCATGCGCTCGGCCGCCGCGTACGACTCGGTCGTGTGGGCGATCGACTCCATGGAGAGCACCGAGGTGGTGCCGCCGAGCAGGAGCTCCGCGATGCCCAGCTCGCAGCTCGCCCGCATCGACGCCGCGTCGTGGCCGCGCTCGAGCGGCCAGACGCGCTCGCGCAGCCAGTCGATGACGTCCTGGTCGTCCGCGAGGCCCCGGAACAGGGTCTGGCACAGGTGGACGTGCGCCTGCACGAAGCCGGGCACGACGATGCAGCCCGTGGCGTCCACCTGCTCCGCGGCACCGTCGCCCTCGCCCGGCCCCACCGCCACGATGCGGCCGCCGTCGACGACGACGTCACCCTCGATCGTGGCCTCGGCCGTGGTGCGGTCGGGGGCGACGGTCAGGATCGTCGCCCCGCGGATCGCCAGCTCGCTCATCAGCGCTCCTCCGGCCCGATCGGTTGTGGGTCGCAGTCTCGCATCGCCGGCGAGGCTGCCGTGACGCCCGACCGGTTCGAGCGCGATCAGGGGAGCTGCCAGTCGTCGCCGGCGGCGCGTCGCCACTCCCGCGTGTCGGCCGCGATCGTCGCGGCCTCGGCGAGGACGAGGTCGCGCGCCATCACGGCCGACGCGGTCATCGTGCGGGCTCGCAGCACGTGCACGCCGTCGTGGGTGGCCTGGCCCCTGCCCGCGATGCGGAAGGCCAGGCCGCGGGCCGGACACTCCTGGCGGGCGAGGGAGACCGGCACGAGCGTGACGCTCCGCTGGTCCTGCACCACCTCCAGGCAGGCGGCCGTGGACTCGACCTCGTAGAAGGGCATGCGGGCCGGGCCGGTGCCCGCGTCGAACGAGCGGGCCAGCACGCGCCGGCCGATCGGTGCCGGCGGCGGCAGCACGAACGGGTGCCGCGCGACCTGGGCGGGCGTGGGATCGGTGTCGACGAGCGGATGGTCCACGCCGACCACGACGGCCAGCGGCTCGGCCGGGAGCGCAGCCACCTCGATCTCGGACGCGGCGGGAGAACCCTCCGCCTTGCTCGTGTCGCACACGACGAAGTCGAGCTCGCGCCGGACCAGGGCGGCGAGCAGGTCCGACGCCGCGCCGCCCGCCACCGTCACCTGCAGGCCGGGGCGCTCCGACGACAGCGTCCGCACCACCCTGGTCATCAGCGGCTGCGCCGGGTACGGGCCCGTGCCGATCGCGACCGCGCCGCCTTCGCCGTCTCGCAGCAGACGGGCGGTCTCGAGCAGCTCGCGCGACGACGCCAGCGCGTCGACCGCATGGGCGATCAGCGCCTCCGCGGCGTCGGTCGGCTCGACGGCGTGGCTGGAGCGGTCGAACAGCGGCTGGCCGAGCTCCTCCTCCAGCGTCTGGATGCTGCGGCTCAGCGCGGACTGGCTGAGGTACTGCTCCTGCGCGGCACGCGTGAAGCTCCGGAGTCGGTACACGGCCTCGAAGTGCTCGAGCTGACGCAGCTGCACGGCGGGCGTCCCTGCCTGACGGTCGGATCGGCTGGTATGCATGCAATGCAATTCAGCATGCAGTTGCATGAGCATACGGTCCGGTCCGATGTCGCCGCACCCTGCCACCCCGACGGTCGCCGGCTCGCTGGACCTCCGCGACCGGCCCGCCGCGTTCGCCCGACTGGAGGACGGTGAGTTCGACGTGGTCGTCATCGGCGCGGGCATCACCGGCGCCGGCGTGGCGCGCGACGCCGCGCTCCGGGGCCTGCGGGTGGCGCTGGTCGAGGGTCGCGACGTCGCGTCCGGCACCTCGAGCCGCAGCTCCAAGATGATCCACGGCGGCCTGCGCTACCTGGCCCAGGGCGACGTCGGCCTGGTCCGGGAGGCCGCCACCGAGCGGCAGGTGCTGCGCCTGATCGCGCCGCACCTCCCGCGCATCTCCCCGTTCGTGATGCCCGGCAGCCGCCGGTCGACCGCCACGGTCCGGGCCGGGCTCGTGGCGTTCGAACGGCTCGGCAAGGTCCCCCGGGCCGAGCGCCACCGCACGCTCGACGGCGGCGAGCTGCTGGAGCTCGAGCCGACTCTCGCCGCGGACACGTTCCCGTCGGGCGTCGTGTACCCCGAGTTCCTCACGAACGACGCCCGGCTCACGCTGGCCAACGTGCGGTCCGCGGTCGCCGCCGGCGCCAGCGTGCTCACCCACGCGCCCGCCACGCACATCCACGTGGGTTCCAACGGGAGGGCCAACGCCGTGGAGGTGACCGGCGGGCTGCCCGGCGAGGAGCTGCAGGCGGTGGCGCGCACGCGCATGGTCGTGAACGCGGCCGGCCCGTGGGTCGACGCGGTGCGGGCGCTCGAGGAGCCCGCCTGCCCCGGTCGGCTCGCGCTGACCAAGGGCATCCACGTGGTCGTGCCCCACGAGCGGCTGCCGGTCCGTGACACGGTGATCACGCTCGGTCACGACAAGCGCCCGGTGTTCGCCGTCCGCTCCGGCCCGGTCACCTACCTCGGTACCACCGACACCTTCTACGCCGAGCCCGACGAGTGGCCCCGCATCGACGCCACCGACGTCGAGTACCTGTTCGACGCCATGGAGCGCACCTTCGACGGCCCGCGGCTCGAGCCGTCCGACGTCGTCAGCATGTGGGCCGGGGTCCGGCCCCTCATCGCCCCCGAGGGCGGCACGGACAGCGGCGCCGCGCCGTCCGAGCTGTCCCGCAAGGACGAGACCTGGGTCGGCCCCGCCGGGGTGGTGTCGGTCGCCGGCGGCAAGCTCACGGCGTACCGCACGATGGCCGAGCGCATCGTCGACGGGCTGGTCGCCGAGCTCGGCACCGGCGCCACGCGCTGCCGCACCGCGGACGTCTCGCTGGTGGGCGGCGACGTGGAGGTGGAGGACCTGGTGGCCGAGCTGGTCGCCGCCGACGGCGGCCCTGCCGACGAGGCCGCGGCTCGTCGCCTGGTCGAGCTGTGGGGGTCGGAGGCCGAGCTGATCGCCGCCGACGGAGGGGACGTCGCAGCGGAGGTCCGACACGCCGTGCTGCACGAAGGCGCGCTCCGCCTGGAGGACCACTGGATCCGGCGCAGCGCACGGTCGTGGTTCACCCTCGACCCGGTCGGCGACGACCTGGACCGGGCCGGTGCCACCATGGCGCAGCTCCTCGGCTGGTCGCCCGTGCGACTGGCCGACGAGGTGGCGGCGTGCCGTCGCATCCACGCGGCATCGCTCGCGTGCCTGCACGACGACGGCGTCGAGGCCCGTCCGGCCTGATCGTCATCACCGACCGGGGCCACGGCGCCGCAGCACCCGGACCACCTCCGCACCACCGCAACCGAGACCGCACCGACCAGCACCAGACAGGACCACCGCACATGCTCGACGCCACCATCGACACGCTCCGCGACCTGCTCGGACCCGACGTGGTCCGTACCGATCCCGAGCTCCTGGCCGTGCGCCGGCACGACTACTGGGCGGCCGCGCACCTGCGCGAGTGGCGCGGCGAGGTCATGGGTGAGCCGGGCTGCGTGGTCCAGCCGCGGGGCACCGAGCAGGTGCAGGAGCTGCTCCGGTTCGCGTCGTCCAACGGCGTCTCGGTCGTGCCGTACGGCCTGGGATCGGGGGTGTGCGGCGGCGTGCTGCCCGACGCCGACGTGGTGCTGCTCGACCTGTCCACCATGGACCGCACGCGCGAGATCGACGAGCACGACCTGCTCGCCACGTTCGACGCCGGCAAGAACGGGCTCGAGGCCGAGGAGGAGGTGGCCGCCCACGGCCTGACGATCGGCCACTGGCCGCAGTCGATCGCCGTGAGCAGCGTCGGCGGGTGGGTGTCCACCCGGGCGTCGGGCCAGTTCTCGACGGCCTACGGGAACATCGAGGACATCGTCTACTCCATCGAGGCCGTGCTGCCGGACGGCGAGCTGGTCCACCTGGGCGCGGCACCGCGGGCCGCCGCTGGTCCCGACCTCCGCCACGTGGTGATGGGCGCCGAGGGGACCATGGGCGTGGTCACCGGCGTGACGTTCTCGCTGCGCCGCGCGGCCGAGTCACGTCGCTTCACGGCGTTCCACTCCCCCGAACTGGCCACCGGCATCGAGGCGCAGCGGCGGATCGTCCACGCGGACTGGCGGCCGCCGGTCATGCGCCTCTACGACGGCGCAGAGGTCCATCGGAACTTCCCCGACCACACCTCCGGCGACGCAGGTGCGCTCCTGATGCTGCACGAAGGGCCTGCGTCCCGGGTCGAGGCCGAGGTCGCGGACGTGACCCGCATCGCCACCGAGGCCGGCCTGGTCCCGACCACCGGCGCGCTCACCGAGGAGTGGCTCGGCAAGCGGAACCACGTGCCGACCTGGTCGGACTTCTTCGAGCGCGGCGCGGTCGTCGACACGATCGAGATCTCGGCGCCGTGGTCGCGGATCGTGGGCGTGTACGACGCGGTGGTGGCGTCGCTCGACGAGGTCGACGGGATCGTGAACGCGTCGGCGCACAGCTCGCACGTGTACCGCTCCGGCATCAACCTCTACTTCTCGTTCGCCGTGC
>JAEZAI010000432.1 GCA_023427825.1 Actinomycetes bacterium | reverse complement strand
ATCGATCGCTTGGAGCGGCTGGAGACGAAGGAGCAGCGCAAGCAGTTCCTGCTCAACCTGATTTGCTTTGCCGCCTGCATCGAGGGGCTGTTCTTCTTCGGCGCCTTCGCCTACGTGTACTTCCTGCGGTCGAAGGGCCTGCTCAACGGCCTGGCCGCCGGGACCAACTGGGTCTTCCGCGACGAGTCGTGCCACATGAACTTCGCCTTCGAGGTCATCGAGCAGGTGCGCCGCGAGGAGCCCGACCTGTTCGACGCGGACCTGGGCGCCCGGGTCGCCGAGATGATCGGCGAGGCGGTCGAGTGCGAGTTCGGCTTCGCCGAGGACCTGCTGAGCCAGGGCATCGCGGGCATGTCGCTCGTCGACATGCGCGAGTACCTGCAGTACGTCGCCGACCAGCGCCTCATGACCCTCGGCCTGCCCAAGATCTACGGCTCGAAGAACCCGTTCGCCTTCATGGAGCTCCAGGACGTGCAGGAGCTCACGAACTTCTTCGAGCGGACGGTCTCGTCGTACCAGGTCGGCGTGGGCGGCGAGGTCTCCTTCGACGAGGAGTTCTGACCGAACGTCGCGCCGCCTGAACTCGGGACACGTCGCGCCCCCAGTCGGCGCGAGAGGTCCCGAGCTCCGGCGGTTCCGACTCGCCGCCTGAACTCGGGACACGCCCCGCCCACAGTCGGCGCGAGAGGTCCCGAGTTCCGGCGGTCGGTCAGGGCCAGGCGGCGAGGTCGGCCGCGGCGCGGTGGGTCTCGCGGAGGAACGTGAGCAGCACGTCGTCGGGGTCGTCTGCGGCCCGGACGTCGCGGTACGGGAGCACGAACTCGCCCAGGTCCTCGTCGAAGCGGCCGCGCGTGAGCCCGACGTCGCGGGACCCGTCCGGTTCCGGATAGGCGTACGCGTAGAACGTCCCCTCGCTGTCGTCGTCACCGGCCGGTCCGCCGGGCCAGAAGCCGCAGCTCGTCACCTCGTCGGAGTACGCCTCCTCCATCACGCGGTCGGGGCAGTTGGGGACGCCGCCCGGGTGCAGCGGCGCCGGCCGGCCGGAGAACCGCGTGACCGCCAGGTCGAACGCACCCCAGAAGAAGTGGACGGGGCTGACCTTGCCGCGGAACTCCGAGCGGAACCGCTGCAGCACGCGGTCCGCCGCGAGCAGCTGGCCGTGGAAGGTGCGCACGGCGTCCGAGTCGTAGGACGCATGGACGGTGTCGGCGGCGAACCGGACCACCTCGGGCAGCTCGACCGGGACACCGAAGATGCGGACGTCGATGCCCAGGTCGCGCAGTCGCTCGAAGAGCTCGGCGTGGAAGTCGGCCGTGGTGCGGGGCCGCAGCTCGACCGAGGCGGTGCGCCCGTCGGAGCAGCGGATCGCGAGCTCGTGGCCGACGAGGTCGAACTCCATGTCGAACGTGCCGCCCGACGGGTTCGGGACGGCGGCGGTGCGGAGCCCCCGGGCCGAGACGTAGAGCGTCACGTGCCACCAGTGGTTGATCGGCGCCGACAGCTCCATCCGCACCTTGCCGACGATCTGCGTCCACAGCTGCAGCGTGTCCCGGGTGTCGGCCCAGTCCTCGACCCTCAGTGCCGGCCAGTCGTCCATGCCCGACGGTCTACCGCGCCGCCCGGGAGCGGGGCGGGAGCAGGAAGTCAGCCGCGCCAGAGCTGCATGGGCGTGCGGGTCCGGTCGCCGACGAACGGGACGGTCACCTCGGCGCCGGCGGCGCCGGCCGACGCGTAGGCGGCGCAGATGACCTCGAGCACGTCGCGGGCGCGCTCGGGCGTCTGGCCCGGGGCCGGCACCCGACCCCGCACCCCGGCTGCCATGTCGCGCAGCTGGTCGATGTAGCCCATCCGCTCCAGGGCCGGGTCCACCGCGGACGGGACGCGGTCGACGACCGCCGTGGGCTCGCCGTCGAGCTCGACCAGCACGTCGGGGTACAGCTCGAGCCGGACCACGCCGCCGGCCGACGCGGCCTGCAGCGACCACTCCGTGTCGGGCGACGTCCACGACACGTCCACCGACGCCGTCAGCCCGGACTCGAACCGCAGCGCGACCACGGCGTCGTCGTCCGCTCCGTCGTCCCGGGTGGAGCTCAGCGTGGCCCGCACGCCGACGACCGGCTCGGCCGCCAGCTCCATGACGAGTGCGAGAGCATGTGGACCCAGGTCGAACAGGACGCCGCCCGGGTCGAGCGGCCTCGTGAAGTGACCCCAGGTGGGCGGCGGCTGCAGGGTGCGGGCCGACAGGTGCTGCAGCGGTCCCATCCGCTCCCGGTGCTCGGCGACCACCTCCCACGCAGGAGCGTGCAGCAGGTTCTCGGCGCACCGCAGGAACGGGCCCGGCCGGGCTGCCTCGTCCACCAGGCGGTCGGCGTCGGCGAGCGTGGTCGTGAACGGCTTCTCCACCAGCACGTCCGCCCCGGCGGCCAGCCCGGCGAGCACCAGCTCGGCGTGGGTCGCCGGCGGGCCGGCGACCACCAGCAGGTCGGCACCGGCCGGCAGCTCGTCGACGGCCACCGCCCGGACGTCGTGGCGGTGCTGCTCGTCGAGCTGACCCGCCAGGTGCCGGGCCGAGG
>JAEZAI010000405.1 GCA_023427825.1 Actinomycetes bacterium | reverse complement strand
ACCATATGTCGCTTCGGCGCCGGTTCTCGTCGTCAGATGACGAAAACCGGCGCCGAAGGTGAGGGAGACGTGGGTCAGGCTGCGGCGGACTCGGGTGCGGGCTCGAGCGCCGCCGCCAGGACCTCGTCGATTTGCGAGGCCAGGTGGAAGGTCATCTGCTCGCGCACGGCCTCGGGCACGTCCTCCAGGTCGGGACCGTTGCGGGCCGGCAGCACGACCTCGGTCAATCCCGCCCGGTGGGCGGCGAGCACCTTCTGCTTGACGCCGCCGATCGGCAGCACGTTGCCCTGCAGCGTGACCTCGCCCGTCATGCCGACGGTCGAGCGCACCGGCCGACCCGTGAGCAGCGACGTCATGGCCGTGACCATGGTGACGCCGGCGGACGGACCGTCCTTGGGCACCGCGCCCGCGGGCACGTGCAGGTGGAAGCGCCGTCCCTCGAAGGCGTCCTCGGCGATGCCGAGATCGCCCGCATGGGAGCGCACGTAGGAGAGGGCGATCGTGCCGGACTCCTTCATGACGTCGCCGAGCTGTCCGGTCAACGTGAGACCGGCGTCGCCCGAGGACGCCATGGACGACGCCTCGACGAACAGGACGTCGCCGCCGACGCCGGTGACCGCCAGACCGGTGGCCACACCCGGCACCGACGTGCGGTCGGCCACCTCGGCGAAGTACCGCGGACGGCCCAGCCAGCGGCGGACGTCCGCCTCGTCGCGGACCTCCAACGGCGCCTCGACCTCACCGGTCGACAGCGCGGTCGCCACCTTTCGGAGCAGGCGTCCGATCTGGCGTTCCAGGTTCCGGACCCCGGCCTCCCGCGTGTGGTCGGCCACGATCGTCCGCAGCGCGTCGTCGGTCAGGGACACCTCGTCGGCGTCCACGCCGTTGCGCCGCAGCTGGCGCCCGACCAGGTGGTCGCGGGCGATGTCGACCTTCTCGGCCTCGGTGTAGCCGTCCAGCGGGACGACCTCCATGCGGTCGAGCAGAGGGCCCGGGATGGTGTCCATGACGTTCGCCGTGGCGATGAACACCACGTCGGACAGGTCCAGATCGACCTCGAGGTAGTGGTCGCGGAAGGTGTGGTTCTGCGCCGGGTCGAGCACCTCGAGCAGTGCCGAGGAC
Source organism: Actinomycetes bacterium (assembly GCA_023427825.1). Lineage (GTDB taxonomy): Bacteria > Actinomycetota > Acidimicrobiia > Acidimicrobiales > Microtrichaceae > Dermatobacter. The sequence continues at coordinate 1,485 of JAEZAI010000405.1, read as the reverse complement.
GGGTCGCCGCGCCAGTCGCTGCCGAGCTTGTCGACCTCGTCCAGCATCAGCACGGGGTTCATCACGCCCGCGTCGGCGATGGCTCGGGCGATCCGCCCGGGCATGGCGCCGACGTAGGTGCGCCGGTGGCCCCGGATCTCGGCCTCGTCGCGCACGCCGCCCAGGGCCACCCGCACGAACGGCCGGCCCATGGCCCGGGCGACCGACTCGCCGAGCGAGGTCTTGCCCACGCCGGGCGGACCGACGAGCGTGATGATCGCCCCACCGGGACCGGAGCGACCGGACGGCTCCTCGTCGTCCTCGGCGTCGGTGCCGCCGGCATCGGCGTCCCCTGCGTCGCGGGCGGCCGTCCGGGCGGCGGCGCGCTCGGCCAGGCGGGCGCGCACGGCCAGGTGCTCGACGATGCGGTCCTTCACGTCGTCCAGCCCGTTGTGGTCGGCGTCGAGCACGGCGCGGGCACCGGCGACGTCCACCGGGTCCTCGGCGCGCGAGGTCCACGGCAGCGCGGCGACGGTGTCGAGCCACGTGCGGATCCACCCGTGCTCGGGCGACTGCTCGGAGGTCCGCTCCAGGCGGCCGAGCTCCTTGGTCAGCGCCTCGCGCACGGCGTGGGGAACGGCGGGGTCCGCCGCCACCTCACGCACCTGGTCCAGCGCCTCGTCGTCACCCGACTCCTCGCCGAGCTCCTTCTGGATGGCCGCGAGCTGCTGGCGCAGCAGGAACTCCCGCTGCGTCCTCTCCATGCCCTCGGTCACGTCCTTGCGGATGCGGTCCTTGAGCGACAGGTCGGCCAGCGTCTCCCGCGCCCAGCCGACGACCAGCTCCAGCCGCTCCTCGACGTCGAGCGCCTCGAGGACACCGACCTTCTGCTCGGGCGTGAGGTCCGGCGAGTAGCCGGCCATGTCCGCGATCGCGCCCGGGTCGGTCATGCCCCGGAAGGCGTCGGCCAGGCCGGGCACCCCGCGGGACTCGAGGATGTTCTCGATGACCGCCTGGTACTCCTTGGCCAGCTCGGCGGCGCGCGGCGTGTCGGCGTTGACCTCCACGCCCTCGGTGGCGCGCACCCAGAGCGCCTCGCCGGTGCCGGGGACCCCCGCGCCGATGACGGCACGGTGCAGGCCGCGCACGACCAGCGCCTTGACGGCGCCGCGGAGCTCGCCGGCGTCCTCGACCTGGGCGACCGTGCCGACGGTGGCGTAGTGACCGTCGATGCGGGGCACGAGCAGCACCTGCGCGCGGTCGTGCACGCCGTCGCCGGCCGCCGCACGGGCCGCGGCCTTGGCCTCGTCGGTCTCCAGGGCGATCGTGACGACCATCTGGGGCAGCACGACGCCGGTGCTGAGCGGCAGCACCGGGATCACCGTCCCGACGTCAGGATGAGGGGCGTCGGGACGGGGCTCGTCGGTTCGGGGATCGGTGTCCGGGTCGGGACTCACACCCGTGGATTCAGGCATCTGCACTCCAGCCAACAGTCAGAAGAGAGCT
>JAEZAI010000400.1 GCA_023427825.1 Actinomycetes bacterium | reverse complement strand
GCGCCGGCGTCGACGAAGCAGTTGTCGCCGACGACCGCCGGGCCGGTGATCACGGCCTCGGGGTGGACCTCGGCGCCCTCGGCGACGTACACGCCGTCGGACATCTGGAACCCCGGGATGCCGACCTCGACGCGGCCGTCCAGGATGTCCTTGTGGGCCCGGACGTACGCGGGCAGCGTCCCGACGTCCTCCCAGTAGCCCTCGCAGACCGCCCCGACCAGCTTCTCGCCGTCGTCGAGCAGCGTCGGGAACACGTCGCTCGAGAAGTCCACCGAGGTGTCGGGCGCGATGTAGTCGAACACCTTCGGCTCGAGCACGTAGATGCCGGAGTTGATCGTGTCCGAGAAGACCTGGCCCCAGGTCGGCTTCTCGAGGAAGCGCTCGATCGTGCCGTCGTCACGTGTGATGACGATGCCGTACTCGAGCGGGTTCTCCACGCGGACCAGCCCGATCGTGGCCAGCGCGTCCTGGTCCCGGTGGGTCTGGATCACGGCGCCCAGGTCCACGTCGGTCAGCACGTCGCCCGAGATCACCAGGAACGTGTCGTCGAGCTCGTCCATGGCGTTGCGGACGGAGCCGGCGGTGCCGAGCGGCGTCTCCTCCGAGGCGTACGTCATCTTCACGCCGAACTCGGAGCCGTCACCGAAGTAGTTGCGGATGTTGTTGGCCATGAAGGCCACGGTGACGACGATCTCCTCGATGCCGTGGCGCTTCAGCAGGTCGATGATGTGCTCCATCATCGGGCGGTTCACCAACGGCAGCATCGGCTTGGGCGCGTTGGACGTCAACGGACGCAGCCGGGTGCCCTCGCCGCCTGCCATGATCACGGCCTTCACGGGACTCCGTGCCTCCTTCGCGAGCGGTCGGCCCGTCGATCGGGGCCTCCGGTTCGGTAGTGAACCTATCGCCCCCTGCCCGGGGTCGATGCCCGCCAGAACCGCCCGCCGGCGTGATCGGGGACCGCTCAGGACACGACGTGGGCGGCCTCGCGGGCGGCCCGGCCCTCGCGCAGCGCCACCACGCCCGCCGGGAAGTAGCCGACGAACGCGATCATCGCGAACACCAGCCCGGGGACCGCCGCGCACCACGCGACGATCTCGAACAGGCGCTGGAGGCTCTCCGGGATGCCCTCGTCGCTCGCCGCCAGGAACGCCGGGAACGCCACCATGATCCCGAACGTCCCGGCCTTGCCCCACCACGTCACGTCCATGCGCTTGGCGCCGAGCGCCATGATCGACACGACCCAGGTCGACAGCAGCACCTCGCGGGCGACCACGACGATGCCGAACCACAGCGGACAGCCGTCGGCGATGATGATCGACACCACGCCGGTGATCAGCAGCAGGCGGTCGACGGTGGGATCGAACGCCTTGCCCAGGTTCGACACCTGGCGCAGGTGCCGCGCGGCGTAGCCGTCGACCCAGTCGGTGGCGCCCAGCACGGCCAGCAGCGCCGCGGCACCCAGGCGCGCGTCCCGCACGAACAGCAGGTACAGGAACACCGGGATGCAGAGCAGCCGGACGAGCGTGATGAGGTTCGGCAGGGTGACGATGCGGTCCGAACCGACCTCTGGCGAGTCGACGTCGGGAGCCGCGATCGGTGCGTCCGGTGCGCCGGTCATGTGGTCATCGTAGGAGTGGCCGGGCGCATCGGCGTGGCTAACGTGCGGCCATGAGCGATGCCCCCGCGGATCCGTCGGTCTTCTCGATGATCATCCGGGGCGACCTCCCGGGTCGCTTCGTGTGGCGGGACGACGACGTGGTGGCGTTCCTGACGATCGCCCCGATCCGTCCGGGCCACACGCTCGTGGTGCCGGTCGAGCAGATCGACCAGTGGACCGACGTGCCCGCGCCGCTGTGGGCGCGGGTCGGCGAGGTGCAGCAGGCCGTCGGCCAGGCGTTGATGGACGCCTTCTCCCCCGTTCGCGTGGGCTCGATCATCGCCGGGCTCGAGGTTCCGCACTGCCACGTGCACCTGATCCCGATCGACTCGGAGTCCCAGCTGAGCTTCGCCAACGTGGACCCCGACCCCGATCCCGCGGCGCTCGACGACGCTGCGGAGCGGATCAGGACGGCGCTGCGGGCCGCGGGCCACGGCGACCACGTCCCCGCCTGAGCGCTCCCGCCCGAGCCCCGACGCAGGTCCCGTCCCCAGGACGGCACCGAACGGATGCCGGGACGGGAGCGGAGCGGGTCAGAGGAGCCGGCCCTCGTCGGCCAGCGGGTCGACCTCGTCGGTGAGGTGCTCGCCCTTGTTCCGGACGTTGTTCACGTCCGTGGAGACCGGGTGCATGGTGATCAGCCGGTCGGGCGCCGGGACGAGCAGCTTGCCCAGCAGCTCGGTGTCGTGCTGCTCGGGCGACAGCCAGGTCTCCCACTCCGACGGCGGCAGGATGACCGGCATGCGGTCGTGGATGGCCGACATGGCCTGGTTGGCCGCGCCGGTGATGATCGTGGCCGATCGCACGGTGACCTCGTCGCCGTCGGGGCCGGGGCCCTTCCACTGCTCCCAGAGCCCGGCGAACGCGTACGGCTCGCCGTCGGGACGGTGGATGAAGAAGGGCTGCTTGCGCTTCTCGCCGGGCGGCGGCGCCTTCCACTCGTAGAAGCCGTCCACGGGGATGATGCAGCGCTTCTTCGCGAAGGCGTGGCGGAACGCCGGCTTGGTGGCCACGGTCTCGGCGCGGGCGTTGATCATGCGGTTGCCGACCGAGATGTCCTTGGCCCACCGGGGCACCAGCCCCCAGTGGAAGGCGTCCAGACGGCGCGTCGAGCCGTCCTCGTAGACCACGAACACGTCGGTGGTGGGGGCGGTGTTGTAGTTGGGTCGGTGCTCGAGCGCCTGCTCCGACGTCTGGTCCACGTCGAAGTAGCGAGCGATCTCGTCCGGCGGGGACGACGAGACGAAGCGGCCGCACATGGCCCGCAGCGTACGCGGCTGCCCCGACACCGGCCGGTAGCCTCGGGCGGTCATGGACGATGCGACCGACGCCCGGGCCGTGGCGCCGCTGCTGTCGGTCGTCACGCCGACGTACAACGAGGCGGAGAACCTGCCGATCCTGGTCGACGAGCTCCACGCGGCCCTCGGCGACATCCCCCACGAGATCGTGGTGGCCGACGACGACAGCCCCGACGGCACGTGGGAGGTGGCCGAGAAGCTGGCCGTCACCGACCCGACGATCCGGGTCATGCGGCGCTTCCACGACAAGGGCCTGTCGGCCGCCGTGCTGGACGGCATGTCGATCGCCCGCGGCCAGTACCTGGCCGTGATCGACGCGGACCTCCAGCACGACCCGGCGGCGCTCCCGCGGATGCTCGAGGCCGTGCGGGGCGGCGCGGACGTCTGCGTGGGGTCCCGCTCCACCGAGGGCGGCGGCTACGGCGACTGGTCCGCGTCGCGCCGGTTCGTCAGCTGGGTGGCCACGTTGATCGCCCGGGTGCTGCTCCGCGTGCCGGCGTCGGACCCGATGAGCGGCTTCTTCCTCATCTCCGAGCAGGCCTATGCCCGCACCGCGCCGAGCATCAACCCCCGGGGCTTCAAGATCCTGCTCGAGTTCATCGGCCGCAACCGCGACCTGACGGTGACCGAGGTCGGCTACACGTTCCGCAACCGGGAGCACGGCGAGACCAAGCTCAACGGCTCGGTCATCCGCTCGTACCTGCTGGGCGTGGCCGAGCTGCGCCTCGGCCGGCAGGTCGACCCCGTCTTCCTGCTCTACGTCCTGGTCGGGATCGTGGGCCTGGGCGTGAACTCGCTGGTGTTCGCCCTCGCCGAGGCCGCCGGCGTGCCCCGCATCACGACCGGCCTGAACGACGCCGTGGACCCGATCGAC
>JAEZAI010000360.1 GCA_023427825.1 Actinomycetes bacterium | reverse complement strand
CTCGATCGTGTTGCGGTCGGCGCGGGTGTGGACCTGCTCGGTCACGTCCAGGCCGAACTCGCGCTCTGCCAGCCGCTCGAGCACGACGAGGTCCTCGGCCAGCACCCGGTACTCGTACTCGGCGGCGGCGTGGGCTCTCGGGTCGTCGGGCGAGTCGACGTCGTTGCGGAGCAGGACGCAGAACAGCCGGCTGGACGTCGCATCGACCGGCGTGACGAACACCAGGATCGTGTTCTCGACGCCGGTGAGCTCGTACTCGAGCCGGAGGCGGGCCGAGAACGGCACACGCCACGTGTACTCCATGCTGCGGAACTGCACGAGTGGGTGCTCGCCGGCCGCGACCTTCGGGTCCTCGGGGTTCGCGACCCGGTGGCGGTACCGCACGCGCAGACCGGCGCCGTCGTCGATGTCCTCCACCGCGAACGGCTCCATCTCGGGCTGGTCCTCGAGACCGAAGGTGCCGCGGTGGACGAACGGGAAGTGGCTGATGTCGAGGAAGTTGTCGATGAACTGGGCCGCACCCGACGCCATGTCGGTGTCGGGCAGCCACACGTCGGCGATGCCCGCCGCACCCCACTCGGGGACGTCGAGCAGCGGTGCCGCCGGCTCGTCGAGCGCCACCCACACGAGGCCGAGCGCCTCGGTGACCCGCAGCGGCGCGAGGTGGGCGCGTGGCGGGACGGCCGCAACCTCGCCGAGGGCGGGGACCGCCGTGCAGCGGCCGTCGCCGTCGAAGCGCCAGCCGTGGTACGGGCACTCGATCTCACCGCCGCGCACGCAGCCGTCGCTGAGCCGGGCCCACCGGTGCGGGCAGCGGTCGGGGAGGGCGGTCACGGTGCCGTCGTCGAGGCGGGCGACGACCAGCTCCTCTCCGAGCACGGTGGCGGCGACAGGTCCGTCGCCGAGGTCGGCGGACCGGCAGGCGACGTGCCAGTACCGGCGGAGGCGGGGGTCGTCGTTCGCGAGGCGCGGAACTGTGGTCATCGCGAGGGCGCCGGTCGGGGGGCCCGGCCTGGGCGGCCGGGAGCGGCGATCCGGCGGGTGCGCCGGCGGGGCGGCCGGTTCGTGAGCGCGCTCAGCCCCGCACGGTCCAGGACGCCCAGCGCCGCCTCCTGCAGCAGCGCGGGCTCGACGGCGTCGAGCGTGGTGCAGCGTCCGCCGTCGACGACGCGGTGCCCGTCCACCCACACGTGGCGCACGTCGGTCGGCCGGGCCTGGAACACCGGGGCGGTGTGCGGGTCGTGGTTGGGCCACCAGTGCGACCCGCTGCGGTCGAACAGCACCAGGTCGGCGCGCTTGCCGACCTCGATCGAGCCGACGAGGTCGTCGATGCCCAGCGCCCGGGCGCCGTCGATCGTCGCCATCCGTACCGCCTCGCAGGTGGTGATCGCGTCGGGGTCCCCCGAGGTGGAACGGGCCATCAGCACGGCCTGTCGCATCTGGGCCAGGACGGACCGCTCCGACAGGTTGCCGTTGTCGTTGCCCAGGCCGACGACCACGCCGGCGTCGAGGAGCTGCGGCACCGGTGCCACGCGCTGCGAGCTGGCGGCGTTCGAGGTGGGGACGTGCGCGACGTGGGTGCCCGCACCGGCGAGGAGCCGGCGGTCGCGGTCGGTGACCTCGACGCAGTGCGAGGCGAGCAGCGACGAGGACAGCAGCCCGGTGGCGTCGAGCCACTCGATGCAGCTCATCCCCGGACCTGACCCGGTGAACAGGTGGGAGTCGACCGGCGTCTCGCAGAGGTGGAGGGCCCACCGGCGCTCCCGCTCGTCGGCCAGTTCGGACACCGCCCGGAGCGCCTCCGGTGTCACCACCTGGACGAGCTCCGGTGCGGGCAGCACCCGCACCCGGCCCTCGCCGCGAGCGTCGTGGGCATCCATCGTCGCGACGATCCGATCGATCGCGGCGTCGGTCGTCTCGACGAGCCCCGCCGGGTCCAGGGTGGACGTCGGTGCCCGACAGCTGTGCGCGGCGGTCAGCGGGCCCCATTCCTCGGGAACCCGGTCCGAGAACATCACGGCGAACGACACCCGGACGCCGCTGCGCTCGTAGACGGTGACCGATGCCTCGGTGCAGGCCGCGGTCCGGCCCGGGTCGGCCGCCGCGTCGATGCCCCAGTTGTCGCAGACGGTGGTGATGCCGGCGGTCATGGCCTCGGCGACCGACACGGACACCGACAGGGCCGCGTCGTCGGGGCGGTACCCCGACAGCCCGCTGAAGTTCACGTTGACGAGCCAGTCCTGGAGGTTCCGGCCCTGTTCGATCCCGCCCCGCAGCAGCGTGTCGACCATGTGGTCGTGGGTGCTGACCAGCCCGGGCGCCAGCAGTCCGCCGGCGCCGTCGAGCACCTCGTCTCCGTCGGCGACGGGCGCGGGACCCGTGCCCACGCCGGTGATCGTCGTGCCGTCGACCGACACCCAGCCCCGCTCGAGCACCCGGTCGTGGGGATCGACCGTCAGGACGTCGACGTCGGTGATGAACAGCGTCATGGCGCGTCGCGGCTCATCGCGGGGCGGGGCTCACGTGATCGGCTCCCACCCGTCGGGGGTGCGCCGGAACACCGGGATCGTGCCGAGCGACTCGACCAGCGAGGCGTCGTCGGGGCCCAGCAGGTCCTTCCAGTCGGCGCCCTCGGCGAGCAGCACGCCGATCGCGGCGAGCTCGCCGCCGGCGGCGCGCACGAGGCCGGCGGCCGCATGGAGGCTCGTACCGGTCGAGATCACGTCGTCGACGATCACGACCCGCTTGCCCTCGACCAGGTGCTGGCGCGCCCGGTCCAGGCGCAGCTCCTGCGTGGTGTCGGTCGTGATCGACCGCAGCGGCCGCGTGATGGCGTCGGCCAGGTGGATCTTCTTGGTCTTCTGCAGCACCAAGTAGTCGTCCAGGCCGAGCGCCCTGCTGACCTCGATCGCCACGGGGATGCCGCACGTGGCGTTCGTGGCGATGATCTCGGGCTCGTACGGCGCCAGGCGCTCCGCCAGCTCGGCGCCGGCCCGCTCGAGCAGACCCACGCCGTTGTCGAACGTGATGAACAGGGCGATGCCCACGTCGGGTGCGACCTCGACGATCGGGACGTCGCCGGTCCGGGACCCCATCGTCACGGTGTAGGTGGGGCGTTCGTCGGGAGCGGGGGACTGGTCCATGCGAAGAGCTTGCCGATCAGGCGGCCGGTCCGGGGGACGGCGCGACGGGGGGCGTGGCCAGGGCGATGTCCTGGGGGCGGACGGGCGTGCGGGGCAGCTCCAGGCCGGTCGCGGCACGGATGGCGGCCACCACGGCCGGCGTCGAGGAGATGGTGGGCGGTTCGCCCGCGCCTTTGGCCCCGAACGGCGCGCCGGGCTCCGGGTCCTCGATCACCGCCGAGATGCCGAGCGTGGGCAGGTCGAGCGCCGTCGGGATCAGGTAGTCGGTGAACGAGGCGTTCCGGATCGTGCCGCCGTCGACGACGATCTCCTCCATGAGGGCCAGGCCGGCGCCCTGGGCCGCGCCGCCCTCCAGCTGGCCTCGGAGCTGCAGCGGGTTCATGACCCGACCGACGTCCTGGCTGGTCGAGAGGTCGACCAGACGGACCAGCCCGAGCTCGGTGTCCACGTCCACCACGGCGCGGTGCGCCGAGTAGGCGAAGCTCACGTGCGCGTTGCCCTGGCCGTCCTCGTCGAGCGCGTCGGTCGGCTCGTGGTGGTGCTGCACCTCGGCCTCGACCGCCACGGCGGTCGCCTCGGTGATCGAGCGGTCCAGACCGGGGCCGATCAGGTGCCCGTCGACCAGCTCCACCTCGGCCGGTTCCACGCCGAGCTCGCTCGCCGCCGCAGCCCGCAGCTGCTCGGCCACCCGCTCCGCCGCCGCCAGCACCGCACCGCCCGACATCATCGTCTGGCGCGATGCCGACGTGGAGCCGGCAGAGCCGATCGATGTGTCCGCCGGCGCGAGCACCACGTCCTCCACGCCGAGCGCCTCCCGGACGATCTGCTGCGCCAGCGTCACGAAGCCCTGGCCGACCTCGGCGCACGCGCACGTCACGGTGGCCACGCCGTCGTGGA
>JAEZAI010000350.1 GCA_023427825.1 Actinomycetes bacterium | reverse complement strand
GCTTCAACAACTCGATGGCCAGCCTGTCCGACTTCCTGTTCTCGGGCGTGCTCGTGCGGTTCCCCGACCTCAAGCTCGCCTACTCGGAGGGTCAGATCGGCTGGCTGCCGTACATCCTCGAGCGCGTCGACGACGTGTGGAGCGAGCACCGGGCCTGGGGCGGCGTCGCCGACCTGATCCCAGAGCCGCCCTCGACCTACTACTACCGGCAGGTCTACGGCTGCTTCTTCCGCGACCAGCACGGCCTGAACTCGCTCGACGTGATCGGCGTCGACAACGTGACGTTCGAGACCGACTACCCGCACACGGACTCCACCTGGCCGCACACCAAGGAGGTGGCCGAGAAGATGATGGGTCACCTGCCGGCGGACGTGCAGTACAAGATCCTGCGGGGCAACGCGATCAAGATGCTCTCGCTCGACATCACCTGACGCGGCCCGACAGCAGTCGGCCGACCGGACCGGACCGGCCCGGCGACGGCGCTCTCAACATGAGCTCCGCCGTCCCGGCCGGCGCCGGGCGGGCGAACATGTAGCCCTGCGCCATGTCGCAGCCCAGCTCCCTCAGCCGGGCGAGCTGCTCGGGCGTCTCGACGCCCTCGGCGATCGTTCTCAGGCCGAGCACGCGGGCCAGGTCGACCAGGCCGCGGACCAGGTCGGGTCCGTCGGCGTGGGCGGCCACCTCGGCCACGAAGGACCTGTCGATCTTGAGCAGGTCGACGGGGTACTGCTGCAGGTGGCTGAGCGACGAGTAGCCGGTGCCGAAGTCGTCGACCGCCAGGCCCACCCCCAGCGCCCGCAGCTGGTGCACGGCGTCGAGTGCCGTCACGTCGTCGGAGATCAGCGCCGTCTCGGTGACCTCCACGACGAGCGCGTCGGCGTCCAGTCCGCTCACCACGAGCGCGTGCTGCACATCCGCGTCCAGGCATCCCGACTCGAGCTGGCGGCCCGAGACGTTGACGGCCATGGAGACGTGGTCGCCGAACCGCGACCGCCACGTGGCGGCCTGCCCGCACGCCTCCAGGAGGACCCAGCGGCCGATCTCGTCGATGATGCCGATCTCCTCGGCGATCGGAACGAACTCGTCGGGTCCGACCTCGCCGAGGTCCGGGTGGCGCCAGCGCAGGAGTGCCTCGAAGCCGACGACCGCCTGGTCCTCCACGCCGACCACGGGCTGGTACTCCAGGCGGAGCTGCCCGCAGCGCAGCGCGACCCTGAGCTCGTTCTCGAGCTGCAGGCGACGGACCGCGGCGTCGCGCATCGCGGGCTCGTACTCCATCCACCGCCCGCGACCGGCGCTCTTGGCGCGGTACATGGCGGTGTCCGCCTCGCGGAGCATCGATGCCGGCGTCGACGTGGGCCCGCCCCGGGCGATGCCGATGCTGGCCGAGAGCGAGATCGGACCGTTGGCCAGGACGACCGGGTCGGCGAGCGACGCCCGCACTCTCTCGGCGGCCGCGGTGGCGTCGATGCAGCGGTCGAGCAGCACTGCGAACTCGTCGCCGCCCAGGCGGGCGACGGTGTCGCCGGGGCGCAGCGCCGAGGTCATCCGCCGAGCGACCTCGCGCAGCAGTTCGTCACCGGCGTCGTGGCCGAGGCTGTCGTTGACGTACTTGAAGCCGTCGAGATCGATGTAGAGGACGGCCGGCGGCTCGTGGTCACGGCCCACGCCCATCGTGGCGAGCGCCGCTCGGAGCCGGTCGCGCAGCAGCGTCCGGTTGGCCAACCCGGTGAGGTGGTCGTGGGTCGCCTGGTGGACGAGCAGCTCCTCCATCCGCTTGCGGTCGGTCACGTCGCTCAGCGTGACGACGATGGCCTCGACGTCGGGATCCTCGAGCAGGTTCACGGCCCGCACGGCCAGCCAGCGCACCTCGTCGTCCCACTCCAGGCGCAGCTCGTCGTCGACCGGCTCACCGTCGCTGGCCAGCGCGGCGTCGAGGAGGCGTCGCGCCGATCCGCCGGTCGAGCGCTCGTCGTCGGAGCCGCCGACCACGTCGTCGCCGACGGCGCCGGCGTCGGGGATGCCGACGAGCTCGGCCAGACCCGGTGACTCGCGACGCAGCTTGCCGTGGCGGTCCAGGACCATCACGGCGTCCGAGGAGTTGAGCGCGAGCTTGCGGAACAGCCGCTCGCTCGCCTCGAGGGAGTCGACGGCCTGCTGCTCCTGGTGGAGGAGGTGCAGCGTGCGGCGCCAGACCAGCGCGGTCACGACCACCGCGGCGGCCATCGGCGCCAGCAGGTCGGCGTGGCCCTGGACGACGTCGACGAGGACGAAGGACCAGGGGACGAGCGTGCCCACGAACGCGATGCCGAGGCGCAGCGTGGTCACGCGGTCCGAACCCGTCGTCGGTGCCGGCGTCGCCGCCTCCTCGGCGGTGCGCATGGTCCAGCACGCAGCGGACAGCAGCGCCGCACCGATCACCCAGCCGGCGTTCATGGGTCCGACGAGCCAGCTGTCGTCGCCGACGAGCAGGAAGCCCATGTCCGACGCGAGCCAACAGCCCACGCCCGCAACGAGGGTGCGGGTGATCCGGCGTGAGACCGCCCCGTCCAGCAGCATCCGCACGAGCAGGCAGATCAGCAGCGCGTCGAGCACCGGGTAGCTGGCCCACACCGTCCGGTCGAGCAGCGGGACGTCGGGGTCGAACACCATCGGGCCCGACCACAGCTCGCTGACCGCGAGCGTGGTGAGCACGGCGCCGACCGCCATGTCGATCAGCGCGTCGTCGTCCCGGCGGATCCGCCGGCGCCAGTCGGGGATCGAGGTGATCATCGCCGCGGCGACGAGGAAGTAGGTCGCCACCCACGGGATGTCGGGCAGCGACACGGTCGGCGCTGCGTCGCGGAGCCAGCTCTCGAGCGCCCAGATCAGGTCGCCGGCGGTCGTGCACAGCACGCCTGCGGCGAGCAGCAGGCGCGGGGTCCGCAGGGCGCCCGGTCGGGTGGCCCCGACCACGGCGACGGCCGACGCCACGACCAGCCCGGCCAGGTACGCGGCGGTGCCGGCGGTGCTCTCCGGTGCGGCCGCCTGGACCACGACTGCGAGCGCGATGAGGGCGCCGGCGATCCATGGCCAGGCGCGGCGCGCCGTGTCGGGGGAGTGGGGCATGTGGGGAGTGCTCGGGGGTTCGCACGACGTGGGGGGTCGACGTCGTGAACGCACCATCGACACCGCGGGCTCGCGCCTTGATGAAGTGCGGCGATGACGAGGCACCCAGCCGCACGTCATCCCGGGCGTCGGATCCGTGCACGGTCTGGGAAGCTGTGGCGGTGACTGACGCGTCGACCCGCTTCCAGCTCCTCGTGTCGGTGCCCGACCTGGGCGACGCGAACTTCGACCAGACGGTCGTGTACATGGTCGAGCACGACGACGAGGGGGCCTTCGGGGTCGTGCTCAACCGACCGTCGGGGACGGAGATCGCCGACCACCTGCCCGATCTGGCCGTGCCCGTCGTCTCGCCGAACGTGTTCTTCGTGGGCGGCCCGGTCTCGGTCGGGGGCCTGCTCGCGCTCGGCCGTCGTCGCCTGGGGGCCGAGACGGCGCACATCGCCGCCCTGCCCGGCCCGCTGGCCCTGATCGATCCCGAGGCGCTGGTCGAGGGCGAGGTCGAGGGCATCGACGCCCTCCGTCTGTTCACCGGCTACTCGGGGTGGAGCGCGGGGCAGCTCGACGCCGAGATCGCCGCCGGGGCGTGGCAGGGGGGCGAGCCCACGCCCGACGACGTGCTCTGCGCGGAGCCCGAGGCGCTGTGGCGCACGGTCATGCGGCGCCAGGGCGGACGCCTGGCGAGCCAGGGGCTCTTCCCGGACGACCCGTCGGTCAACTGATCGCGAGCAGGCGGTCCGTTCCCGCGACGCCCGTCGCCGGGCCGGTCGGCTCAGCCCTGGATGACGATCATCCGGCGCTCGGTCATCTCCTGCACCGTGTAGGGCGGTCCCTCGCGGGTGTTGCCGGAGTCGCGGACGCCGCCGTAGGGCTGCTGGTCGGCCCGCCACGACGGCAGCTCGTTGACGAGCACGCCACCGAAGTCGAGCGTGTCCGCGGCCACCAGCGCCTTGCCGATGTCGCGGGTGAAGACCGACGCCTGCAGCCCGTACCGGGTGTCGTTGGCCATCGCCAGGGCGTCCTCGAAGCGGTCGTAGGCGGCCACGCCGACCAGCGGACCGAAGACCTCCGTGCTGCAGACCTTCATGTCGGGCAGGACGCCGTCGAGCAGCGTCGGCTCCAGCACCCCGTACTCACCACGGGTGCCGCCGACCACCAGGCGGGCGCCGCCCTCGGTGGCCTCGGTGATCCAGGCCGACACGCGGTCGGTCTCTCCCGGGTCGATGAGCGCGCTCACGTCGGTGGCAGGGTCGGCCGGGTCGCCGACCTTCAGCTTGGACACGGCGTCGGCCAGCGCGGCGACGAAGCCCTCGTGGAGGCTGCGGTGGACGTAGACACGCTGGACCGAGATGCAGGTCTGGCCCGCGAAGGCGTAGCCGCCGACGGCGATCCTGGAGGCCGCGGTCTCCCAGTCGCCGTCGGGCTCGATGACGACCGGCGCGTTGTTGCCGAGCTCCAGGCTCACCCGCTTGCGTGGCGCGTCGGCCCGGATGCCCCAGCCGACCTCGGGCGAGCCGGTGAAGGTGATCATGGCGACGTCGGGGTGCAGGACCATGTGGTTGGCGACCCGACCGCTGCACGTCACGACGTTGAGCCAACCCGGAGGAAGGCCCGCCTCTCCGAACAGCCGGGCGATGCGCAGTGCCGTGAGCGGCGTGGACGATGCCGGCTTGAGCACCACCGGACAGCCGGCGGCGACGGCGGGGGCGATCTTGTGGCAGACGAGGTTGAGCGGGAAGTTGAACGGGGAGATCGCGCCGACGACACCGATGGGCACGCGCTTGGTGAAGCCGAGCTTGCCGACGCCGGCCGACGACGCGTCGAGCGGCACCATCTCGCCGGTGAAGGTCCGGGCCTCGGCGGCGGAGAAGCGGATCGTGTCGACGGCGCGCTGCGCCTCGACCCGCGCGGTCGTGATCGGCTTGGCCGACTCCTGCGAGATCGAACGCGCGAACTCGTCGAGGCGCTCGGTCAGCAGGACGGCGGCGCGGTCGAGCACCTCGGCGCGCTCGAACGCGGGTGGCGGACCGGATCGGTGGCGTTCGAGCGCGACCGCGGTGGCGCGGTCGATGTGCTCGGTGGTGCAGGCAGGCACGGCGCCGACGACCGAGCCGTCGTAGGGGGAGTGGACCTCGTTCACGTCGTCCGCGACGACGTCGGTCCCGTCGATGAGCGCCGGTGTGATGTCGGTCATACGGCGAGGCTACCCACGAGGTGGTGGGCGCCGGTCGCCGCTCGAAGCGTCCTCGCGGCGTCGCTTCAGCCGGCCGCGGGCGGCTCGGTGGGCGGGCCGGTGACGCGGTAGGTGGCACGGACGTCGACCGACTCCACGATCACCGCGTCGACGATCTCGTCGTCCCAGGCGCCGGAGCGCGGCGTGGAGTTGCGGGCGGCCGTCGACGGCGCGGCGCGGGAGGTGGCGGGGTCGTCCTCGACCACCTCGCCGACCCCCGCGTCCTCCTGGACCGGAGCGGGGGCCGGCGCCGCCGGCGACGCTCCACCGGCGAAGTACTGCTTGGCAGCCCGACCCACCGACCGGGCCAGCACCGCGTTGCCCGCCGCACCGACGCCGGCGCCGATGCCGTAGGGGACCAGGGCGGCCAGGCTCCACGGCCCCTTGGAGTTCGACAGCCTGGCGATCGCCTTCTTGGTGACGCCGGCGCTCGCGGGTGCCGCCGTGCCGGAGGGCAGCTTGGCCACCAGTCGGGCGCCGCTGCGCGACCCGACGCGTGCGGCGAGGCCGGTGAGCCCCACCGCCGCGCTCTCCGAGAGGCCGAGCACGGCGAGCACCAGCGCCGTGCGCTCGTCGACGGTCGACTGCTCGTGGCCGTAGATCAGGCCGATGCCCATGATCATCTCGCTGAGGCGGCCCATGCTGTAGGT
>JAEZAI010000312.1 GCA_023427825.1 Actinomycetes bacterium | reverse complement strand
GCGCCGGGTGGGGGCGGCGCGGATGCGGTCGCCCCCGGAGGCGGCGGGGCCGACGCAGCGGCGCCCGGGGGCGGCGGCGCCGCGGAGGACATGGCGAAGTTGAGGGCGGTCTGGCTCTCGAGGCCCTGGATGGCCGTCATGGCCTCCTGCCGCAGACGGTCGGCCTCGGCAGGGGCTCGACCGGTGGCCTCGAGGTAGGCGAGCACGCCGAGGTCGCGGAAGTACGGGTCGGCCGACTTGGACGTCGGCCCTCCGGCCATCGCTTGGTCCGCCTTGGCCATGGCCTGGTCGGCCAAGCCCTTCGCCTTGTCCAGGAATCCCATGGCTGCCTCCGTTCGGGGTGGGGACGCCCGATGGAGCACGAGCTCGTCGCGCCCCGCCGTGCCCACCGAGCCTACCGACGCGGATGGAGGTCCCGGCGCGCCGCGACCCGTCGTCGCGGACCGCGCGCCGAGGTAGCGTGCCGCGCCATGGACGACACGAACCCCACGACCGACGGCGGTGCCGTGACGGTCTCCGTCTCCGACGGCGTCGCCGTCATCGAGCTCGACGACGGCAAGGCGAACGCCCTCGGCTTCGACGTGCTGGCCGGCCTCGAGGCCGCGCTCGACCGGGCCGAGCAGGACGACGTCACGTCGGTGGTGCTGGTCGGACGCGAGGGAAGGTTCTCCGCCGGCTTCGACCTCTCGGTCATGACCTCCGGCGCGGACGCTGCACGGGACATGCTCGCCCGGGGCGCCCGCCTGGGGCTCCGCTTCTACATGTTCCCCAAGCCGGTCGTGTTCGGCGCGACCGGCCACGCGCTGGCCATGGGCGCCATCCTCCTCTGCTGCGCGGACGTGCGCATCGGTGCGGACGGACCGTTCAAGATCGGACTGAACGAGGTCGCGATCGGCATGCCGGTGCCGAGCTTCGCCGTGGGCATCTGCCAGGACCGCCTCGCGCTGCCGGCGTTCACGGCCGCCATCCAGCTCGCCAAGGTGCACTCGCCCGCCGAGGCGAAGGCGGCCGGCTTCCTGGACGAGGTCGTCGGCGCCGAGGAGGTGCGGGAACGGGCGATCGCCACGGCCGCCGAGCTCGGCTCGCGGCTGCACGCCGTGCCGTTCAAGGTCACGCGCCGCACGGTGCGCGGTCACATCGCCGAGCGTCTCGAGGCCGAGCTGACCGAGGACCTCAAGCTCTTCGACCTCAGCGCCTGACGCCCGCCGGGGCCCGGACGCGGACGACGCCGGCGGGGAACCGCCGGCGTCGTCGCGTGTCGGATGGTCCGGGGCGAACGCCCGGTCAGCTCGAGGTGCTCAGTAGTCGAACTCGCTGCGGGGCTTGCCCACGCACGGCTCGTCCTTGCACACGTTCGTGATCGTGCCGTCGGGCTGGAAGAACGCCTTCTTCTGGGCGATCACCTGCGGCTGACGGCGCGGCATCTCGTGCGAGTCCTGGCAGGCCACGTCGGTCTCCGCCGCGCTGCCCTGGCACTGCGCCTGGTACGCGGAGCTCATGGTCGGCGTGATGTTGCCGAGCGGCGGCGGCAGCGTGCCGTCGTACCAGTAGTAGAGCGCCGAGCCCTCGAACGGGAACTTCCGGATCGGATCCAGGTTGAAGAAGAAGTCCGTCTGCGGCGTGGCCACGCCGAGCATCGGGTCGACGTCCTTGGGCAGGGTCGGCTGGTAGATCGGAAGGCGCAGCGTGCGCGCGATGTTGTCCGCCGTGATCGGGGCGACCTGGTGGGCGCCGAACGCCACGGTCATCAGCACCTCGTGCTTCGGGGTGCGGTCGTACGCGCGATCGGTGAGGTGCTGGACGTAGCCGGCGGTCTCGCCCCGGTCCCACAGCATCTGCAGCACGCCGAAGATGATCTGCTGCTGCAGCGGGTCGGGGTACGAGCCGCGCATGATGGCGAAGTACTCGTCGAAGTCCACGCTTCGGTTGAGCAGCGTGGAGTAGTTCATGCCGCCGACGCCGAGCACGGCCTTGGTCCACTCGGTGGACACGGCGGTCACCGCGCCGCCGAAGATGGCGCCCTGGCTGTTGCCGTCGTAGTACGCCTCGGCGTTGTTCAGCATGTTGGCGCCGGCGCTGGTCTGGAACTCGGGCGCCGCGCCCAGGCCGTTCTGGTTCGTGAGCAGCCGGGCCAGGAACAGCGTGTTGATCATCGCCTGCTGCAGGCGGTCCGGGATCGACGGGAACTGGTTGATGTCGCTCAGCGCTGCCGCGGCGTTGGCGAGGTCATCCTCGGCCAGGCCGATGATGTCGGTGGCGCAGTAGACCGCGTTGTTCGTCGCCGCCGTGTGCTGGACCTGCGAGCTGGCGGCCTCGTCGGCGGAGCCGAGCAGGCCGTGGCCGTAGACGACCGGGACGGCCTCGCCGCTCTCCAGGCCCTTCTCGGGCACGGAGCACGTGAAGTTGGCGGTGTACGTGCCGCTCGCGATCGGCTGGCCGTTGAGCGGGCTGAAGGTCATGCGCGACCCGGGGGCGCCGCCGCCGTCCAGGTACAGCGGCACCTCGAAGGTGCCGCTCACGACCTTGCCGATGCCGTCCTGGAGCCCGGTTTCACGGACCTCGGTGACCTTGTACGCCGGGGCGACGCCGGCGATCTTGCCGAAGGCGTCGTCGCGCATGGACAGCACCCGGCCGGCCAGCGACTGCGGCGAGGCGACCGTGAACGTCCAGGCGAGGTAGAGGCCCTCGCGGCCGACGCCGGCGGCGGCCATCTTGGGGAAGGCCACGTTGAACTCGCGCTGGCGCGCCTCGATGCGGGCGTCGCCGGTGTCGTTGTTGTCGCGGATCGCCTGGAAGGTGATCGGCGCGGGCAGCGGGAAGCCGTCGGCCCCGATCATGTGGCGGAACGCCACGGCGAACTGGTGGGTCTCGATGAGCGAGGTCGCCGGACGGAGGATCAGCAGGCGGTCGTCGTCGCTGGTGGCCCGGGAGTCCATCTCGGCCCTGTGGGGCACGAGCTGGCCGGTGGTGAGGTCGATGATCGCCGTCGCCGACTGCTCAGTGGTGGAGAACTCGATGTCGCCCTCGGACGGCAGGGCCGTCTTGGACGCGTCGAGGCCCGGCACGTAGGCGAGGATCGGGGTGGAGGGGCTCCAGCCGTCGTTCTGGTTCCACGCGGTCGGGTCCAGCGTGACGCCGTCGACGTTGGGCAGCTGCCCGGCGGGGAGGTTGATCCGCTTGTGCGTACCGGTGGCGTCGTCCGTGCGGGTGTGGAAGTCGCTCGGGAACGGCAGCAGGCAGTCCTTGTCGCTCAAGACCTCGCACTCGGCGGGGATCGTCGCGAGCGCCCCGTCGAGGCGGGCCTGGCGCTCGGGCGACAGCGGCTCCGGCGTCGGGATGTCCGTGGAGATCTGCTGGGCCGCGGAGACCGTGGTGGTCGGATTGCCCTTGTCGAGGTCACCGCTGAACGCCGGCTTGGGCGTCTCGGCGTGTTGGCACCCGACGGCAGCCACCGCGAGGGCGGCCAACAGGGCAGTGAGGCGGAGTCGGACGGTCACAGCGTTCCTCGGTCTCGGCCGGTCATACCGCGGGCGACCCTAGCCAAACGTGCGCCCCGGCGGGAAAACCGCGACGGGCGTCGGGTCGGCCGCCCAGCCGGTCGCTCAGCGCGTGCTGCAGACCGGCCAGGCCCGCTTGCCCTGCAGCCGGAGGAGGGCGAGCGCACGGGCGTCCTGCTCGGCCGGCGACGCCGCGGCCGGGTCGCCGGAGCCGCCCACGCCCTGCCAGGTCTGCACGCTGAACTGGTACGCCCCGCGGTAGCGGCCGGTCGAGCTGACGATCGAGTAGTTGCCACCCGACTCGCACTGGCGCACCTTGGCCAGGAAGGCCGCCTCCTCGGCGGTGGGTCCTCCGCCCGGCGTCGACACGCCCAGGCCGGCGGCGCTCGACGTGCTCGGCGTCCGCTTCTTCGGTGCCGTGGCCGCAGCGGGCTCGGGCGTGGCGGCCTTGGGC
>JAEZAI010000283.1 GCA_023427825.1 Actinomycetes bacterium | reverse complement strand
CACCGCTACACCGCCGCGGACTTCGGTCTGGACGAGGCCGAGCTCCGCGAGCGGTTCGCGTTCCTGGACCGCCGGTCATGACGGCGCCGCGCCGGCGCATGACGGCGGAGGGCCGGCGCGAGCAGCTGCTCGATGCGTGCGCGGCGATCGTCGACACCGAGGGGTTCACGGCGGTGACCATCGAGCGGGTGGCAGCCGAGTGCGACGTCACCCGCACCGTCGTGTACCAGCAGTTCGGCGGTCTCGACGGGATGCTCGACGCGCTGATCGCCCGGGCCGGCGAACGGGCGGGCGCCGCCATGGCGGGCGTCGCGACGGCCGGCGGCCCCCCCGACGTCCGCGACGCCATGACCCGGGTGCTGGATGCGGTGGACGCGGATCCGGCGACGTGGCGCATGTTCCTGGTGGCGCCGCAGATCGGGCCACCGGCGTTGTCCACGAGCCTCGCCAGGGGTCGGGCCATGATCCGCGACCTCAACATGGCCGCCTTCGACGCCGGGCCGGGTGCGCCCGACGACCCCGAGCTCGCGGCCCGCATGCTGCAGGTGGTGGCCGACGAGCTGGTCCGTCTGCGGCTCGCCGACCCGAGCGTGTACACGACCGAGCGGATCCTCGCCCAGATCGACTCGCTGGCGACGGCGCTCCTGCGGCCCCGACGCGCCCGGCGCTGAGCGCGACGCTCCGGGCCGAGATCGCCGAGCGACGTGCCCGAGCGGGCCGAGGGCGCGGCGTCGAAATGCGTATACTCTTTGCCGATGTCGCGAGGCCACTCTGCAGGGCGTGACCATGGATGAGCGTCCCGCAGGCGACACCGGCGCGGGACCGGCCGTCACGGAGCTGCCGCGGGGAACCGTCCCGGAGATCGTCCCCGCCGACGACCTGCTCCACCCGGCGACCGACGACTGGTGGGAGACCGAGACCGCGTGGTTCTCGTTCAACATCCCCGAGCGGCGGATCGGCGGCTGGTTCTACAACCAGGTCCTGGCGACGCAGGGCGTGTGCAACGGCGGTGCCTGGATCTGGGACGACTCGCCGACCGAGGCGCTCTACTCCGCCCGTCACCAGGGTCTCCCGCTGCCCGACGTGCAGCGCGTCGACCTGCGCGACGCCCGCCTGCCGAACGGCAACCACCTCCAGGTCGTCGAGCCGCTGCGCTCGTACCGCGTCCGTTACTCGGATCCGGGCAGCTTCGAGGCCGACCTGCGCTTCGACGGCATCATGGCGCCGAACGCCCACCCCATCGGTGTCGCACCGTTCTGGCGTGGTCGTCACTTCGACCAGCCCATGCTCGTGACCGGCACGATCACGCTCCACGGCGAGCACCTCGAGGTGGACTGCCTGTCGGTCCGAGACCGGTCATGGGGCCCACGCCCGCAGGGCCCGGACCCCCGCAAGCCCGTCCCGGCTGCCGACGCCCCGGAGCGGGCGAAGCCGACCAAGCCCCGCCGGCCGCCCGAAGGCGTCGGCTACCCGTTCGCGACCGCGGACGACCGCAACGGTTGGCTGCTCTACAGCCGGCCGACGGTGGTCGACGGCGTGGCCAGCGACGAGATCTCGACGGGGTACCTGCTGCGAGACGGCGAGTACGGACACCTCGTCTCGGGTCGCCGGCGCACGTGGCTGGACTCGACGACGCGCTGGATCCGGCGCATCGAGATCGAGGCGACCGACGAGCACGGGCGAGAGCTCGAGGCGGGCGGCGAGCTGGTCGCCCGGCACGGGATCGACCCGGTCACCAGCGGTACCGGGCTCTACCGCTGGAGGTGGGACGGCCTGGACGGGTGGGGCGAGGACCAGACGTACGCGCCGCAGGGGATCCTCGACGCGCTCGATCGGTCGGCACCGACGCGCTGAACGAGCGGTGCCTCTGAACGCGCGGTCCCTCTGAACGCGCGGTCCCTCTGAACGCGCGGGCCCTCCGGGACCGGGCCGAGACCGGCACCACCACTCGTGCGTCCAGCCCGCATTGAGTGTCCTGAATGACTACGGTGAGCGCAGTGACCGACTACGTCAACTTCCTCCTCCTGGGCCTGGGGAACGGCGCCGTCTTCGCAGCGCTCGCCGTGGCGCTGGTCGTCACCTACCGCAGCTCCGGCGTCCTCAACTTCGCCACCGGCGCGCTGTCGCTGCACGCGGCGTACACCTACGCCTTCCTGCGGCGGGGGGAGCTGCTCGCACCGCTGCCCATCGGTCCCCGGACCTACGACCTCGGGGGACCGGTCGGCTTCTGGCCGGCGCTCGTCGCCACCCTGGTCGTCGAGGCGCTGCTGGGGTTGCTCCTCTACGTCGCGGTGTTCCGGCCGTTGCGCAACGCCCGCCCGCTCGCCAAGGCGGTCGCGTCGCTGGGCGTCATGATCCTGCTGACCGCCGTCGTCGCCGAGCGTGCCGGACCGGACCAGCAGCTGGTCCAGCCGATCTTCCCGCGGGACAACCTGGAGGTGCTCGGCGTCCGCATCGTCACCGACCGGCTCTGGTTCGCGCTCACGATCGCCGCCGTCACCCTGGGGCTTGCGATGATCTACCGCTTCACGCGGTTCGGCATCGCCACCCGGGCCGCGGCCGAGACCGAGGTGGGGGCGCTCGTCACCGGCCTGTCGCCGGAACGGATCGCCATGGCGAACTGGGCCATCAGCGCCGCCGTGGCGGGCCTGGCCGGCATCCTGATCGCGCCGCTGGTGCCGCTGATCCCCGGGACCTACACGCTGTTCATCGTGCCGGCGCTCGCCGCGGCGGTCCTCGGTCGGTTCACCGCGCTGCTCCCGGCGTTCCTGGGCGGCATCGTCATCGGCGCGCTCCAGTCGCTCGCGGTGTTCATGAAGAGCCGCCACGAGTGGTTCCCCGACCAGGGCACCGCAGAGCTCATCCCGCTGGTGCTCGTGCTCGCAGCGCTGCTGATCCGGAGCAAGCCGCTGCCGACCCGCGGCACGCTCCTGGTGCAGAGCCTGGGGCGCGCCCCGCGTCCGCGGTCGTGGAAGGTCCCCCTCGTGGTGGGCTCGGCCGTCGGCCTCGTCGCGGTGCTCGTCACCTCGGGCAGCTACCGGTCGGCGGTCATCACCTCCATCATCTTCGGCGTGATCTCGCTCTCGCTCGTGGTGGTCACGGGCTACTGCGGCCAGATCTCGCTCGCACAGCTGACGCTGGCCGGAGTCGCCGGCTTCCTGCTCAGCCCGCTCACCGACTCGTGGGGCGTGCCGTTCCCGATCGCTCCGCTGCTCGCGGCACTCGGCGCGAGCGTGATCGGGGTGCTCGTGGGCCTGCCAGCACTGCGGATCAGGGGTCTGCTCGTCGGCGTCGTCACGTTGAGCTTCGCAGTGACCGTCGAGGCGCTGTGGTTCCGCAACAACAGCCTGAACGGCGGCACCGCGGGCGCCCGGGTCGCGAACCCCGAGCTGTTCGGCATCGACCTGGGGGTCGGGACCGGTCTGGAGTTCCCACGCGTGGGGTTCGGCGTGCTCTGCCTGATCGTGCTCGTGGCCGTGGCCGGCGCCGTGGCCCTACTGCGCAACAGCCGCCTCGGTTCCGCCATGCTCGCCGTCCGGGCCAACGAGCGTTCCGCCGCCAGCGCCGGCATCTCGGTGGTCCGCATCAAGCTGATCGGCTTCGCCATCGGCGCCTTCATCGCCGGGCTGGGTGGCACCCTGCTCGCCTACAAGCAGACGAACGTGACCTTCCAGACGTTCAGCGTGTTCATCGGGCTGACGGTCTTCTCGACCGCGTACCTGGCGGGCATCACCTCGGTGAGCGGCGGTATCACCGCCGGCCTGATCGCCGCCGGCGGCATCTTCTTCGTGGTGCTCGACCGGGCGATCGACATCGGCCCCTGGTACGCGATCCTGTCGGGCGTCGGCGTGATCCTCACGGTCATCTTCAACCCGGAGGGCATCGTCGGGCCGGTCCACGAATCCCTCGACCGTCGCCGCCAGGGGAAGCTCCGCTCCGCAGCCGAGGGGACGGGGGCCGGGATCGCAGTCGGCGATGCTGCGGCGGCCCAGGAGGCCGCGACCCCGATCGAGGCCACATCGGCACCGGCGCCGGCGCTCGCGTCGCTGGCGCCGGACCGGACCCGACTCGCCGAGGACGCATCAGGTGCCGACGTGGACGCGCTGTCGGTGACCGACCTCTCGGTGGTGTACGGCGGCGTCACGGCGGTCTCCCACGTCACGTTCGCGGTTCGGCACGGCAGCATCACCGGGCTCATCGGGCCGAACGGCGCCGGCAAGACCACGACCATGGACGCCATCTGCGGGTTCACGTCCTGCGAGGGCCGGGTGCAGGTCGAGGGCCGGGACGTCACCCACCTCGCTCCGCACCGTCGGGTGGAAGCCGGCCTCGGTCGCACCTTCCAGGGCCTCGACCTCTACGAGGACCTCACCGTCGAGGAGAACGTCGTCGTCGGCCAGTACGTCGCCGGCTCCGAGGCGTCGGCCGAGCACCTCGACGCCGTGCTCGGCGTCCTCGACCTCCGCGCCGATCGGGAGCGCAACGTGGGCGAGCTGTCCCAGGGGCGACGCCAGCTCGTGTCGATCGCCAGGGCACTCGCCGGCCGGCCGTCGGTGCTGCTGCTCGACGAGCCGGCGGCGGGACTGGACAGCTCCGAGAGCGAGTGGCTCGCGGAGCGGCTCCGAGCCGTGCGCGACGGCGGCGTGACGATCCTGCTCGTCGACCACGACGTCAACCT
>JAEZAI010000262.1 GCA_023427825.1 Actinomycetes bacterium | reverse complement strand
GCCGGTCGACGATGAAGAGGTAGCCGTCCTCGTCGACCACACCGATGTCGCCCGTGTGGAACCACCCGCCGTCGAAGGCGCGTGCCGTGGCCTCGGGATCGCGCCAGTAGCCCGCGAACACCTTGGGCCCGCGCAGCACGACCTCGCCGCGCTCACCCGGCGCCACGGGACGGCCGTCGACTCCCCACACCTGCAGCTCCAGGTACGGGCATGCTCGCCCCACGCTGCCGAGCTTGGTCCGGGTGCTCGACCGGTCCAGGAACGTGTCGCCCGAGACCGTCTCGGTCAGGCCGTAGGCGTCGGCGAGCCACGCCGACGGGAACGCCCGCTCCAGCCGGTCGATGAACGGGATCGGGAGCTTCTCGCCGCCGGCGATGATCAGCCGGACCGAGCTCAGGTCGCGGTCGGCCACGTTCGGCTCGTCCAGCACGGCGCGGAGCATGGCCGGCGCCATCCACACGCACGTGACGCGGGACCGCTCGATCTCGTCGACGACCGCCGCGGCGTCGAAGGACCGATGGACGATCGTGGTCGCCCCGACCGAGATCAGCGACGTGGTGATCAGATCGAGGGCACCCACGTGGTAGAGCGGGCCGCAGGCCAGGCCCACGTCGTCGGACGTGAACCCGAGCTCGGCCACGTGGGCGGCGTTCTTCCACGCCAGGTTGGCGTGCGTGATCATCACGCCCTTGGGCCGGCCGGTCGTGCCCGAGGTGTACATGAGCCGGTGGACCTCGTCGCCCGCCGCGAACGCCCGATGCGCCGGTGGCGCGTCGCCCAGGTCCTCGAACGCGGTCCACCCGTCGCGTGCGCCGGCCGGTGCCGTGGGGATGCAGACGCGGGCCAGGTCCAGGTCCGCCGCCGCGGGCTCGCCCAGGTCGAGCAGCTCGGCGTCGCACACGAACGCCCGTGCCCCCGAGTGCTCGAGCAGGTAGCGGACCTCGGGCGCGGCGAGCCGCCAGTTGATCGGCATGGCGGCGGCGCCGAGCGCGTTGGCGGCGAAGATCGTCGCGAGCAGCTCGACGCTGTTGTACGACAGCAGGCCGACCACGTCGCCGCGGGCGACGCCGCGGGCGGCGAGCCCGCCGGCCAGACGCAGGCTCCAGTCGCGCAGCTCCGCGTAGGTGACGCTCCGCGCTGCGCTCACTGCGAGCGGGCGGTCGGGCGTCCGTGCCGCGTGGTGCTCCAGCACCGACACCCAGTTCAGGTCCGCGGCCGCCATGGCCGCGCGCTCGGGCGGTTCCGGTGACAGGTCGAGCTCCCCTCTGGCCGCCCACGCACCCCGCGCGGAATTCGTTCGACTGGTCGTTACAGACACTAGGGTCGACGGGTGGCCGGCGGCGACCCCATCCGATCCGACGACGTGCCCGCGGCCCCGGCGCGCAGCGCCAAGTGGCAGCGCCGCCGCCAGCTGATCGTCGACACGTCGGCCAAGGTGTTCGCCGAGCGCGGCTTCCACGGCACGAGCACCACCGAGCTGTGCGACGCCAACCAGCTGGGCAAGGGCGCGCTCTACTACTACATCGGCTCCAAGGAGGAGCTGCTCGCCGCCATCCACGACCGCGTGATGGACGAGGTGATGGCCGGCGCCGCACGCGTGGCCGAGGCGGGCGGCAGCCCGCGCGACCAGCTGAAGGAGCTCGGCCGGGAGCTGCTCGACGTGATCGCCCGCTACCCCGACCACGTGTGGGTGTTCCTCCACGAGTTCCCGGCGCTCACCGGCGGGAACGCCGCCCAGTTCCGCGCCCGCCGCCACGAGTACGAGCACGCGGTCGAGTCGGTGATCGCCGCCGGCGTCGCGTCGGGCGACTTCCGTCCGGTCGACGCACGCCTCACGTCCCGGGCCTGGCTCGGCATGTACAACTACACCTACCTCTGGCTGAAGCCGGGCGGATCGCTGTCCGCCCAGGAGGTCGCCGACCAGTTCGCCGACGTGTTCATCCAGGGGATCGCCGAGTGAACGGCCCGGCGGCCCTCCCGGTCGCCGACGCGCTCGACCTCCACCGGCGCATGCTGCTGATACGCGGCTTCGAGGACCGCGTCTCGGCCCTCTACCGCGACGGCGAGGTGCCGGGCTTCGTGCACCTGTCCACCGGCCAGGAGGCCTCTGCGGTCGGCGCGTGCCACCCGCTGCGACCCACCGACGTGATCACCTCGACGCACCGCGGCCACGGCCACTGCCTGGCCAAGGGCCTCGACCCCACCGGCATGTTCGCCGAGCTCATGGCCCGCGACACCGGCACCAACCGCGGTCGCGGCGGCTCCATGCACATCGCCGACCCGGAGCTCGGCATCCTCGGCGCCAACGGGATCGTGGGCGCCGGCCTGCCGATCGCGGTCGGCGCCGCGCACGCGAGCCGGTTGCGTGACGACGGGGGCATCGCGGTGGCGTTCTTCGGCGACGGCGCCGTGGCCCAGGGCGCATTCCACGAGGCGGTGAACCTGGCCGCGGTGTGGGAGCTGCCCGTCGTCTTCTGGTGCGAGAACAACGGCTACGCCGAGTTCTCGGCCGCGGCGGACCAGCACGCGGTGCCGCTCGAGCGGCGCGCCGCCGGCTACGGGCTCACGTACCTGGCCGTGGACGGCAACGACGTGGAGGCCTGCGTGCGCACCATGGAGGACGCCGCCACCCGGGTGCGCGCCGGCGGACCTCCCGTGCTCGTCGAGGCCACGACCTACCGCTGGCACGGGCACTACGAGGGCGATCCCGAGCGGTACCGCAGCGTCGAGGAGCGCGACGACTGGAAGCGGCGCGACCCGATCACCCTCCACGCCGCCACGCTCGTCGAACGCGGCGTCGGCGAGGAGCAGCTCGCCGAGCTCGCGGCCGAGGTCGAGCGCGAGCTCGACGAGGCGGTGCGCACGGCCCGGGAGGCACCGTCGCCTGACGCGGACCGCCTCGCCGACTTCGTGGTCCGTGAGCGTCCGCCGATCCCCGAGCCGCCACCGATCCCGGCGGACGCCGAGCCGTTCCGGATGATGGACGCGGTGCACGACGCGCTCGAGGCGGAGCTCGAATCCGACGACCGCGTGTTCGTCGCCGGCATCGACGTGGGCCGGGGCGGCAACGTGTTCGGGCTCACCCGCGGGCTGCGCGACCGCTTCGGCGACCGGGTGCGGGACACGCCGATCTCCGAGACGGCGATCGTCGGTCTGGGCGTGGGTGCGGCCATGGCCGGCATGCGGCCGGTCGTCGAGATCATGTACCTGGACTTCGTCGGCGTCTGCCTGGACCAGCTCCTCAACCAGGCCGCCAAGCTGCCGTTGATGACCGGCGGCGGCGCGCTGATGGGTCTGACCGTGCGCACGCAGTTCGGCGCCGGCCGGTCCTCGGGCAGCCAGCACTCACAGAGCCTGGAGGCGCTGCTCGCGCACATCCCCGGCCTGACGGTCGTGATGCCCAGCAACCCCGCCGACGCGTACGGCCTGCTGCGCGCCGCCATCCAGGACCCCAACCCGGTGGTGTTCATCGAGAACCGGCTGACCTACGGCATGAAGGGACCCCGGCCGCCCGCCGATCACCTGGTCCCCATCGGGCGTTCGGCCGTGGTTCGGCAGGGCACGCAGATCACGCTCGTGTCCGTGTCGCGGATGGTGCACGAGGCGCTCGCCGCCGCGGAGGAGGTCGCCGCCGACGGCATCTCCGTCGAGGCGATCGACCTGCGGACGGTCGCCCCGCTCGACATGGAGCCGGTGCTCGAGTCGGTGCGCCGGACGAGCCGGCTGCTCGTCGCGCACGAGGCGGTGGTGCCCTTCGGGATCGGAGCGGAGATCGCCGCGACCGTGGCCCGGGAGGCCTTCTGGTCGCTCGACGCGCCCATCGAGCGCATCGGAGCCGAGCCCACGCCCGCCCCGTACGCACCCGACCTCGAGCGGGCGTGGCTGCCCGACCGCGAGCGCATCGCCGACGCCCTGCGTCGCCTCGCCGCGGTCTGATCCGGCCCGCGGGACGGGGTCGCGACGTCCCTCGAAAAGTTCGACCGCTCGGTCTAATCTCGGCGCACGATCGAAGGGGGGCCCATGGGCGACGCAGCCGTGGGGAACGGAACGGGCGTCGACGTCGACGTGCTGGTGATCGGTGCCGGCGTCACGGGCCTGTACCAGCTGCACCGGGCGCTCGACGACGGGTTCTCCTCGCTGCTGCTCGAGGCCGGCGACGGCGTGGGCGGCACCTGGTACTGGAACCGCTACCCCGAGGCCCGGTTCGACTCCGAGAGCTACACGTACGCCTACGTGTTCTCCGAGGAGATGTTCCACGAGTGGGAGTGGTCGGAGCGCTTCGCCGGCCAGCCCGAGATCGAGCGCTACTTCCAGCGCTTCGTCGAGAAGTTCGGCCTGGCGCCGCGGATCCGCCTCGGCACCCGCGTCACGTCCGTCGTCTGGGACGACGCGTCGGGCACCTGGACGGTCGGCGCGTCCGACGGACGGAGCTGGATCGCCCGCTTCGTCGTCGCCGCCACCGGCATGCTGTCGTACCCGTACCTGCCGGACGTGCCCGGTCGGGACGACTTCGAGGGCGAGTCCCACCACACCGGCCTGTGGCCCGCCGAGGGCGTGGACGTGACGGGCAGGCGGGTGGCCGTCATCGGCACCGGCTCGAGCGGCGTGCAGGTCATCCCGCCGATCGCGGCCGAGGCGGCCGAGCTCGTCGTCTACCAACGCACCCCGAACTGGTGCACGCCGCTCAACAACGAGCCGATCACCGACGAGGAGCAGCGGCGGCTGCGCGACGACTTCGAACGGATCCGCGACACGCTCAACACGTCGGCCACCGGCTTCCTGTCCCCGCCTCCCGAGCGGATGTCCACCGAGCACACGGCCGAGGAGCGCCAGGCGTTCTACGAGACCATGTGGGCGAGCCCCGGCTTCGCCAAGCTTTTGGCCAACTACAAGGACCTGCTGAGCGCTCCCGAGGTCAACCGCGAGTGGTGCGACTTCATCTCGGCCAAGGTCCGCTCGATCGTGCGGGACCCGGCGACCGCCGACCGGCTGATCCCGACCGACCACCGCTACGGCGAGAAGCGCCCGCCGTTCGTGACGGGCTACTACGAGGTGTTCAACGAGCCGCACGTCTCGCTGGTGTCGCTCGTGGAGACGCCCATGGAGCGGATCACGGCCACCGGCATCGAGACGTCCGACGGCCACCGCGAGTTCGACGTGATCGTGTGGGCGACCGGGTTCGACTACGGCACCGGCCAGCTCCGGCGCCTGGGCGTGCGGGGGGTCGACGGCGCCGCGCTCGAGGACCGCTGGAGCGACGGCCCGCTCACGTTCCTGGGCGTGCAGACGAGCGGCTTCCCGAACTTCTTCTTCCCGGGCGGCCCGCACGGAGCGAGCGCCAACGTGCCCAGGTACAACACGGACCAGGCCGACTACGTGGCCGACCTGCTGGTGTCCATGCGGGACCGCGGCGACGACGTGGTCGACGTGCCCGAGGCGCTCGAGCAGGAGTTCACGGGGATGATCGACCAGCTGTCCCGGCACGTGCCCTTCACGAAGATCAGCTACTTCTTCGGCTCCAACATCCCCGGCAAGCCGGTCAAGAACCTGCTGAACCCGGGCGGCCGGCCGATGCTGTTCCGCTACATCGAGCAGCTGCGCGACAGCGGCTACGCGGGGCTCACGTTCCGCCACGCCCCGACCGCCGCCGGCCGGACCGAGGACGGGACCCCGGCCGAGGTGACGGCTCCGTGACGCAGGAAGGGAAGTGATGTCGGAGGGGCAGCTCGAAGGACGGATCGCGCTCGTCACCGGCGGGGCCTCCGGCATGGGACGCGCGGCGTCCGAGCTGTTCGCCGCCAACGGCGCGCACGTGGTCGTCGTGGACCGCGACGGCGCGGCCGGCGAGGCGACCGTCCGGGCGATCCGAGCGGCCGGGGGCTCCGCTGAGCTCCACGTGCTCGACCTGGCCGATCAGGGCGCGATCGCGCCGTGGTGCGAGTCGCTGTCGCACGATGTGCTCGACGTGGTCTTCAGCCACGCCGGGGTGCCGGGCCCACCGGGCTGGAAGTTCGACGCCGACAGCTGGAACGAGACCATGGTCGTGAACGTGTGGGCGCCCATGGAGCTGACGCGGCAGCTGCTCCCCCGCATCCGGCGGGCACCGGCCGCGTCGCTCATCTACACCGCGTCCACGTCGGCCATCCGGGCCGTCCCGGGCCTGCTCACCTATTCGGCCAGCAAGGGCGCACTGGTCCAGTTCGTCCGCTCGCTGGCGGTGCAGCTGGCACCCCAGGGCATCCGTGCCAACGCCATCTGCCCCGGCGCCACCGACACGCCGGCACTGCGTCGGGACATCGAGGACGGCACGGTGACGGCGTCGGTGGAGGACATCGCCGGCCACATCCCCATGCGCCGGCTCGGCACGGTGGACGACGTGGCCTCGGTGGCGCTGTTCCTGGCGTCGGACGCGTCGGCCTACGTGACCGGTCAGGCGATCCCGGTCGACGGCGGGGCGACGGCGTGAGCGACGGGACGCGGGCGCTCCGGGACGACCCCCGCATCGACCCCCGCCTGGTGGCGGCGGTCGAGCCGTTCGGGTTGGCCGACACGCTCCCGCCCTCGACGCTCGACGCCTCGGCCCCGCTCGAAGTGATCCGCTCGGTGCTCGCCAAGCTCGAGGCCGGTTCGGTGCACATGATGGCCCTGGCGACCGCAGGGCTGGAGCCGGTCGAGGGCGTGTCCCGCGAGACCGTGAAGATCTGCGGTCCCGCCGGCGACCTGACCCTCTACGTCCACCGTCCGGTGCACGTGACCGGCGCGGTGCCCGGCGTGCTGCACCTGCACGGCGGCGGCGGCGTGATGATGGCGGCGGCCGACGACAACTACGTGCGGTGGCGCGACGAGCTGGCGGCGCTCGGCCTGGTGGCCGTGGGCGTGGAGTTCCGCAACGGCGCCGGGCGACTGGGACCCCACCCGTTCCCGGCCGGCCTGGACGACTGCGCCGCCGCACTGGCCTGGGTGGACGGGCGCCGGGAGTCGCTCGGCATCGACCGTGTGGTGGTGTCGGGCGACTCCGGTGGGGCCAACCTGGCGCTCGCGACGGCGATGAGGGCCGGGCGGGAGGGCGTCGCCGACCGGATCGCGGGCGTGTACGCGCTCTGCCCGTACATCTCGGGCGCCTACGCAGC
Source organism: Actinomycetes bacterium (assembly GCA_023427825.1). Lineage (GTDB taxonomy): Bacteria > Actinomycetota > Acidimicrobiia > Acidimicrobiales > Microtrichaceae > Dermatobacter. The sequence continues at coordinate 1,001 of JAEZAI010000262.1, read as the reverse complement.
GCCACCGCCCGAGCTGCCGTCGCTGCGCGACAACGACGGGATCCTGGTGTCGGTCACCCTCATGGGCGCCATGGCCAAGGCCTACACGCCCGACCCGGCGTACGTGTGCGATCCGCTGGCCTGGCCCTCTCACGCCTCCGACGAGGACCTGGTCGGGTTGCCGCCGCACGTCATCTCGGTGAACGAGCTCGATCCGCTGCGCGACGAGGGCCTGGCGCACTTCAGGCGGCTGCTGGCCGCAGGGGTGCCGGCCCGCAGCCGCACGGTGAACGGCACGTTCCACGCCGCCGAGAACAACTACTTCGCCGTGATCCCCGACATCGCGCGCTCGACGCTGGCCGACCTCGCCACGTTCGCCCGCTCGCTGTGAGCTCACGGAGTCGTTCCACCGGCCAGGAGGGTCCGTTGACGAATTCGACCGATCAGTCTAATTTTCGAGCGCCCTCCCGAAGGGCCACCGGCGGGTCACAGGGGGTGTCGCCGTGAGCATGACCGAACCTCGGATCGACGTCGGCGACCGGAGCCTGGACACCCCGTACCCGGTGACCCAGGAGCAGGTCCGAAGCCTGCAGCAGGACAGCTGGGCCTCGCTGCCGGGCCTGCTGGATGCCGAGACGGCGACCGAGCTGCGGGACGCCCTGCTGGCCGCGGAGCCCCGCACGACCATCAGCGGCCCGACCAAGCCCGCTGCCGATCCGGCCGCGCTGCTGAGCCACGAGGGCGTCGCCTGGCGAGACCCGAAGGTGCGTGAGATCGCGACCTCGAAGCGCCTGTCGAGCGCGGTCGTCGCGCTGATCGAGCAGACCGACGCCGTGTTCTGCCAGGACATCAGCTTCTTCAAGCCCGAAGGGGCCAAGCCCATCCCCTACCACCAGGACTACTCGTACTGGCCGTTCGACCGGAAGGGCTGCGTCACGCTGTGGATCGCGCTGGTGGACCTCACTCCCGAGATGGGGCCGCTGCGCTACCTGAAGGGCTCGCACCTGGAGGGCCCGCTCGGC
>JAEZAI010000254.1 GCA_023427825.1 Actinomycetes bacterium | reverse complement strand
GTGCCAGTGGCCGCTCAGGCGGTGCCAGTGGCCGCTCAGGCGGTGCCAGTGGCCGCTCAGGCGGTGCCAGTGGCCGCTCAGGCGGTGTGCTCGTGGCCGCCGCAGTCGTGCGGCACGGAGCCGGGCTCGCGCAGCTCGGCGAGCGCCGCCCAGAGGTGGGTCGAGCTCACCGGTCCGACGAACGACTCGCGCACCACGCCGTCCGCATCGGCGATCGCCACGATCGGCACCGCCTCGATGCGATAGCGGTCGTGCAGCGCCTTGTCGGCCACCGCTTCGACGTCCTGGACCGCCACGTCGGGGCTCCGGAGCACCTCCGCCTTGGCCACCACGTCGGCGCACGTGGAACAGGTGGCGGAGCTGAACACGCAGACCAACCAGGGCGCGTCAGGGCTGTCGAAGTCGGCACGGTCGAGCTGCGCGGGCGCCTCCCACGAACGCGGCTGGGTGGGCACGTCGGCTCCCCGACGCTGCAGCAGGAACGCGACACCCACGGCGACGGCGGCCAGGACGAGCGCGACGAGCAGGCGATCCACCCGCACAGTGTGCCCGCGTCGCCACGGGCGCTCACGGCGGCGGCTCAGCCGCCGAGCACCGTCAGGGGTGAACCCGCGGCGTGGACCGGGACGGCCAGGTCGAACGCCAGGTCGTCGTCGGGCGGGAACACGGTGATGCGCTCGACCACGACCGGCTCGCTGGCCGTCACGCGCACCGCGATCTCGGGTGCGGCGCCGGCCGCCGCCAGCGGCACGGCGATGCTGTCGCCCGGGGCGACCTCCAGGTCCGTCGCACCGTCCAGCTCGGTGCCGGAACCGGCCGCCACCGCCGTCAGCGTGACCTTGGCGATGCCCTCGCCGGGGTTGTGCACGAGCACGACCGGCGCAGGGGCCACGCCCGCGTCGATCGCCGGGACCATCCACTCGCGCGCCGCGACCGGGGTGCCGGTCGAGATCGCCACGCCGCTCGTGAGCGCCGGACGGATCACGATCGCCGGGGCGGGCGAGGGCTCGGGCCCGCCGGTCAGCGCGGTGGTGCGGGCGACGACCACGCCCCGGTCGGCCTCGACGTCGATCGAGTGGTAGCCGACACCCGGGATGCGGCTCTCGGCGGACAGGTCGATGACCGCGTACCGCCTGGGCTCGACCGCGACCTCGAGCGGCTCGGGCGGCGCAGAGGACCCCCCGTACGGGGTCACCTGCACGAGCACGGCGGCCCGTTCGTCGCCGGGGTTCTGCACGACCAGGCGTTCCGTGGCGCCGGCACCGGTGAAGCCGCCGGCGAACGCCCAGCGCTCCTGGGCCATGGGCACCCCGGCGGACAGCTGAAGGCCCTTTGGGCCGGCCGAGCCGTCCAAGGTCTGCGCGACCTCGGCGAGCACGCGACCCGACCGCGACCGGACGACGGCCGTGAACTGGTCGCGGCGCTCGGCGATGCCCTGCGCTCCCAGGTCGATCACCTTCGCCGTCCCGGCCGGGACGACCACGCCGTTGACCGACGTCGGGACGCGGGTGCCGGTGTCGAAGCCGATCTCGATGTCGACCCCGGCGTCGCCCGGGAAGGGGTTGAACAGCGTGAGGCGGGCTCCGGCGTCCCGGGTGGTGGACAGCGCCGGGAAGTGCCACCGGTCCGAGGTCGATCCGACGCACGCGGCGCGGTCGCCGTAGCCGTCGGCCACCAGCTGGTGGTCCACGGTCAGCCCCGGGTTCGGCGACTGCACGAGCACCGAGGCGGTGGGGTCGCCGAACACGGCGCCCACGTCGAACGCGGTCGGACCCCCGGCGGCGATCTCCACGTCCCGGGGCGGCGTCGCCCCGGCCGAGGTGTAGGCCGTGATGCGAGCGGTGGTGGCGTCCCCGTCCGGGTTCGACACGAACAGGAAGTGCCGGGTCTCGACCGCCGCGGTCCCGGCGGCGCAGTACCAGGTGACGGGGAGGTCGCTGTCCGCCCGGACGGCGGGGATCGGCGCCCGGTCGATCGTCGCCGGCTCCGGCTCGGCGCGTCCGCCCCACGCGGCCGCCAGACCCACGAGCGCGAGCACGACCACCGTCAGGACGCCGAGGCGTGCGGGCTTCATCGGGATGCCTCCGCCGACGGCGCCGGATCGTCGGCGGTGACCACGACCACCGGTGGACCTCGACGGATCGTCCGACGCGGTCGTGCCGGCGCAAGGCGGCGGCGACGGCCGGCCACCACGATCATCACGAGCAGGGCCAGCACCTGGACGGCCTGCAGCACGCGGGACACGACCGGCGTCGACCACGACAGCGTGGCGTCGCCGCCCTTCCGCACGTCGAACTGCTGCGCCCAGCCGAACAGCGGCGACCGCTCCGCGGTCGAGGAGCCGGCCACGAGCGACCACCCGCCGTCGGCCGTGACGGCCTGCGCGACGGTCGTCCCGTCGTCGAGGTCACCGGAGAAGGAGGTGCCGGGCCCCCGACCCAGCACCGCCGGCGGGTCGGCCGGCGGCAGCAGCAGCTGGCCGGCCGCTGAGGGCACGCCGTCGTCGGGCAGGTCGAGCTCGGTGATGTCGGACCGCAGCGGCCAGGTGCCCTTGACCTCGTACAGCTCGGCACCCGGAGCGACCGGGATCTGCGTCAGGTCGAGCTGCTCGTCGAACGCGGCGAGCGTGCCTTCGGGCAGGGGCACCTCCACCGGTGAGAACGGCTCGGGCGCGGGCCGATCGATCAGCAGCACGTAGCGGATGCCCATGGGCGCCAGCAGCTGGCCGACGCGGGACGTGCGCCCGGCCACCGCGGCCTGCACCGCCTGGCGCAGGTGCTCCACACCGTCGCCGCCGTCCAACCGGTACCGCTGCGTCACCGTGGGCAGGTTGCCCTCGGTCACCCCGAACGCCAGGTCGTCGGAGCCGGGCAGCGTCCAGCCCGCCACCGGGAGCACGTCGGGGTCGCCGATCCACAGGGTCCGCGTCGTGTCACCGCGGTCGACGAGGTCGAGCGCCCGCTGGTAGTCGCCCTCGGGCAGGTACCACCGGCCCTCCGGCGCAGCGAACACCACCGGGAGCAGGCCGACGACGAGCGCCAGGATGCCCACACCGGACGCCACCTGGCCGATGCCGAAGTCGCCGCTGACGACGTCGTGCTCGAAGGCGAGCGGCCCCATGGCGACCGCGAGCGCCATCGCCAGGGCGGCGGGCACCAGGAACAGCGCCACCCCGGCGCCGCCGACCAGCCCGGCGGACGCGAGCAGGGACGTGATCGCGAACGAGACCAGCGCCACGACCCAGCCGCCGATCGCCCAGCCGAACCGCCACGAACGACCGGTGACCAGCGGAACCAGCGCCGCGATGACGATGCCCCACCCGAGCCAGCCGGTCTGCACCGGGCCGATGCTGCCGGTCACGAGCTCGGCGGCCGACGGCACCGCGGTCCGGGAGTCCCACAGGCCGGTCAGCGACGCCGCGTCGCCCCGGGTCACGGACTCGACGAGCCACGGCAGCTGCAGCGGGATGCTGAAGAGGAGCCCACCGAACGCAGCGAGCGGCAGGCGCGACGCCCGGGTCCGGTCGCCGCCAACCCAGGGAGCCACCGCCAACAGCGAGACGGTCACCGCGAGGACCAGCGATCCCAACGGGCTCACGCACCCGACGGCGCCGAGGAGCAGGCCGTTGCCCACCAGGTGCCGCAGCCAGCCCTGCGTCGGCCGGTCCACCTCGGCGAACGGCGCCACGCGGGCGTGGCGGGCGATCCGACGCAGGAGCCACGGGGCGGCGGCGTAGGCGACCAGCGCCTGCAGGCGGCCCGTGGCGAGCGCGTTGAGGGCCACCGGGCTGAGGGCGTAGACGGCCACCGCCGCGGAGCGACCCCGGATCGAGCGTGTGCCCGACAGCAGCTTCCAGCCTCCGACCGCCCCGAGGAGCAGCGGGAGCAGGATCAGCAGGCGCCGGGCGAGGCCGATCGAGCCGAGCAGGATCGTGCCCAGGCCACCGAAGGCCGGGACCAGGCCGACCGGCACCGAGCCCTCGCCGAGTCCTGCGCCTCGCCAGGCCGTCCACCACTCCGACAGCAGGTCCGGCGCGCTGCGGCCGCCGCTGACCAGCTCGCGCATGACCGGCAACGGCCCGGTGATCAGGTGCCGTGCACCGAGCACGGCCACCACGATGGTGGCGATCAGCAGACCGGCCGCGGCCCGGCTGGTCACCGAGGTCATGTCGGCCAGCACCACGCGGCCCGAGCGGGTCGCAGCCGCCAGACGGCCCTCCCCGTCCTCGGTCCGCACCAGCGACCGCAGGCGGTAGCTGCCGCGGTGGAACAGCGTGCGGTAGTCGGCGTCGTGCACCCGGCGCGACCGGCGGACGCGCGCCCGCGCCCGGACGAGGTCGGGCAGGTGGACCGTGTTCCAGAAGGCGGCCGCGATCACGTCGCCGCAGTGACGGAACCGGCCGAGCAGCGCGGAGCCGACCAGGTCGACGAGCCCGAGCACGATGCCGACCGGCACCGTCCACCACCAGCGGCGGAGCTCGGTGTTGGCGAGGACCATGCGAGCCTCGTGGCGGGTCTCGAAGCGAGACCGTGACTCGACGTCGCGGCGCTCGGCGAACCGCTCCCGGTGCGCCACGGTGGCCCGGGGGCAGAACTGGACCGAGGCGCCCGCGGTGTGGGCCCGCCAGCACAGGTCGACGTCCTCGCCGAAGAACGGGATCTCGGTGCTGAAGCCGCCGATGGCGC
>JAEZAI010000461.1 GCA_023427825.1 Actinomycetes bacterium | reverse complement strand
GCTCCAGCTTGTGCGGGGCGACGGGGGCCGCTCGTGGGAGCGCCGCTCGCGAGCGCGTGGGTGAGGACGCGATAGGCGAGCGTCAGGCGTGCGGTGCGCTCGGCCGCATCGGGCCGGGAGCTCACGTCGGGGTGGGCGCTGCGCACGAGGCGGCGGTACGAGGCCCGCACCGCCGTCGCGTCGATCTCGCCGTCGGGCGCCAGGCCGAGGACCCGACGTGCCTCGTCCACCTGCACGTCCGAACGCTACCCCGCCCTCCGAAGCACGATCCCCGCCGCGTCGGGCGCCCTTCGCCCGTCGTCACACCGGGTGCGGCGTCGTGCACGGCCACGCCCCGGGTGACTCCTGGCACCCACAGTGGGGCAGCCATCACGTAGGGTGGCCCGGAAGTGCTGCAACGGCAGGGATCCGGGTAGGTGCATGTCCCAGGTGACCCCCGTTTCCCGGCAGTTCACTGAGATACCGACCGGTCAGCGTCTTGACACGCGTCGTACCATGAGGCCTCCCCCGAGCGGCGGCGGACTCTACTCCACACGTGCTGCGCAGGACCACGGAACGGATGTTCCGATCCGGAGCGCATCGACGGTGGCACATGTCCCGACGGCGATCGTACGTCCCATCGAGATCGACATCCCAGCGAGTCCGCACGGCATCGAGCCGGCGTCCAGATGAAAGGTGTGCACGTGGCAAAGCAGCGAGCAGAGCGCGATGAGGAAGACCTCGTTCGGCTGTACCTCAGCGAGATCGGTCAGTACCCGCTGCTGACCAAGGACGACGAGTCGCGGCTCGCCCAGGCCATGGAGACCGGCAAGGAGGCAGCCGCCGAGCTCGAGGAGAACGAGCGCAGCCTGTCGCCCGCCCGCAAGCGCGAGCTGCGCAAGCTCGTGCGCGCCGGCGAGGAGGCCGAGCGCTCCTTCGTGCAGTCCAACCTGCGCCTCGTGGTGTCGATCGCCAAGAAGTACCAGGCGTCGGGCATGCCGCTGCTGGACCTCATCCAGGAGGGCAACCTCGGCCTCATGCACGCCGTCGAGAAGTTCGACTGGCGCAAGGGCTTCAAGTTCTCCACCTACGCCACGTGGTGGATCCGCCAGGCGCTGACCCGCGGCATCGCCAACACCAACCGCACGATCCGGCTCCCGGTCCACGCCGGCGACAACCTGGCCCGCGTCCAGAAGGCCCGAGTCCGGCTCGAGACCGCCTACGGCCGCCGTCCCACCGTGGCCGAGCTGGCCGCGGACCTGGACATGCCCGAGGACAAGGTCACCGAGATCCTGCGCTTCGCCGCCGACACGCTGTCGCTCTCCACGCCGCTGCGCGAGGACGGCGACGCCGAGCTGGGCGACATCGTCGAGGACCCTACGGCCGCCTCGCCGTTCGAGGCCGCGGCCGAGTCCCTGCTCCCGGCCCAGATCAGCCGGCTGATGATGCCGCTCGACGACCGCGAGCGCGAGATCCTCTCGCTGCGCTTCGGCCTGGATCGCGGCGAGCCCCGCACGCTGGAGGAGGTCGGCGAGCACTTCGACCTCACCCGGGAGCGCATCCGTCAGATCGAGGCCCGGGCCATGTCCAAGCTGCGCCACCCGTCGTCGGACACCGGCGCACGGGACCTGCTCAACGCCTGAGCGCACACCTCATCGACATCGACCGGAGCCGGGCCTCGTGCCCGGCTCCGTCGCGTCCGGGCCGACCGCCGGGGCGCCTCCGGCATCTATGGGTCCAGGAGGACACTCCTTGTCCGGGCGCGACCCCTATATGCCGGTGAGCCAGGCGGTGAAGGCGGCGCGCATGGGGGTGACGTCAACGACCGCCATCAGCTCACGCGCCGAGTGCATGGACAGCATCGGCATGCCGACGTCGACCGTGTCGACGGCGAGCCGCGCCGCGGTCAGCGGACCGATCGTCGAGCCGCACGGCAGGTCTCCCCGGTGCGAGTAGTCCTGCACGGCCACGCCGGCGGCGTCGCAGGCGGCGCGGAACGCCGCCGCACCCCGTGAATCCGTGGCGTACCGGGCGTTGACGTTGTGCTTGATCACGGGACCGCCGCCGGCGCGGATCCAGTGCCCCGGCTCGTGGCGCTCGGGGTAGTTGGGGTGCGTGGCGTGGGCCATGTCCGCGGACAGCAGCAGCGAGCCCGCCAGCGAGCGCAGCAGGTCCGTGCGGCTGCCGCCGAGCCCGGCGACCCGGCGCTCGAGCACGTGCTCCAGCCAGGCGCCGTCGGCTCCGGTCGCCGTCATCGAGCCGATCTCCTCGTGGTCGTTCAGCACGACCACGGACGTGGACCGCGGTCGCTCGGATGCGGTCGCCGCGGCGAGCAGCGCCGTCAGCGCACCCCAGCTGCAGGCCTGGTCGTCCAGCCGCGGCGCGGCGAGCAGGTCGGAGTGCGCGCCGATCACCGCTGAGGGCTGCACGTCGAAGGCCACGGCCTCCCACGCAACGACGTCGTCCGCGTGGACGCCCACCTGGTCGGCGAGCCAGGTCCGGAAGTCGCCTTCGTGCGACTCGCCCAGACCCCACACCGGCGTGAGGTGCTGCTGCGGGTTCAACTGGAGCCCGTCGGTCGAGATCTCCCGGTCCAGGTGGATGGCGAGCTGCGGCACGCGCATGACGGCGTGCCCGGTCCGGAACGCCACGTGGCGGGTCCCGGCGGCGCCGTTCGGGCCACCCCCGCGGACGGCGACCCGTCCGGCCAGGCCGAGGTCCCGGTCGAGCCACGAGTTCCGCAGCGCCCCGCCGTAGACCTCGACACCCAGCTGGCGCCAGCCCCCGGTGGAGCGGTCCGGACGTGGGCGGACCCGCAGCCCGGGGGAATCGGTGTGGGCGCCGATCATCCGCAGCGGCGCGTCGGGACCGGCGTCGCTGCCCGGCACCCAGGCCACCAGGGCGCCGTCCCGCGCCACGTAGGCCGGGCCTCCCGAGCCCCCGGACGCCGTCGACCAGTCCTCGGTCGGATCGAGCGTCGCGAACCCGGCGTCGTCCAGCAGTTGCGAGGCGGTGGCCACCGCGTGGTACGGCGAGGGTGACGCGTCGATGAAGCCGATCAGGGCGGCGACGTCGTCGGAGGAGGGTGGGGCGCTCATGCTGCGGCTCCTGGTTGCGGCGTGCTCACGGCGGCGGTGCGGTCGGTGACAGGCCGGCGCACGCCTGGCGCTGGGCCATCGTGGCCTGGGCGGCGTCGGCCGCGGCGCCGGTCAGCGGGTGCGGGATGCTGTTGCGGATCACGGCGGGGGTCCAGGTGTAGCGGTCGATGCGCCGGCCGGTCGCGGTCACCGTCAGCACGCCCGTCGCCGCGCCCTCGGCCGAGTTCGCCAGGAACGCGAAGTTGCCGAGCGAGTACGCGACGAACTGCTGGCCGTGGTAGCCGACCCCTTGCACCCGGTGCGGGTGCGACCCGACCACGATGTCGGCTCCGGCCTCGGTGAGGAACCGGCCCAGCAGCCGCTGCCGCTCGTTCGGGCACGTCTGGGTCTCGGTGCCGTAGTGCAGGAAGACCACGAGCGTGTCGACGGTGGGGCGCAGCTGCCGGATCTCGTCGGCCAGCCGGTCCTGGTGAGCCTCCTCGGCGCTGGCCAGGCCGGGGTGGCCGGGGCCGGCGGTCCACAGCGACACGAGGTTGCTGTCGAACACGTCGTTGGCCGCGACGAACCCGATGCGCTGGCCCTTCACCTCGGTCACCCACGGCGTGTACGCCTCGGTGTCGTCCGCGCCGACGCCGAGGATGGGGAAGTCCCGCCCGTGCTTGATCCGCAACGTGTCCTGGAGGCCGACCGGGCCGTGGTCCATGCCGTGGTTGTTGGCCACCGTCACCACGTCCACGCCGGCGGCCTGCACCGCGTCGATCGCCTGCTCGGGCACCTGGAACGTGAACTGCTTGGCGGCGGGCGTGCCGCCCGAGCCGAGGGCGGCCTCCAGGTTGAGCATCGCGACGTCGGCCGCCGAGAGCGTCGGTGCGATCGCGGCGAGGACCGTGGCCGGTGCCGAGCGGACGGCGCCGAGCTGGTTCTGGAAGTTCGTGTCGCCGGCGAACGCCAGCGTCACCGCCTGGCCGCTGCCGGTGGGGCCGCGGGTGGTCGTGGTGATGGCATCGGGGTCGGCCGGACCGGACGGCCGTTCGGTCGTCGCGGCGTCGTCGCGTGCCTCCTGGGCGCTCGGTGTGCTCGGGTCCGCTCCCTCGTCGCCGCCGGCGCACGCGCCGAGCAGCCCGGCCGAGACCAGCACGGCCAGGGCGATGAGCGGTGTCGGACGGGGGCGCGCCACGGCTCGCCACGCTACGGCACCACCGGGCCCGCATCGGTGAGGCTCCGTGCGCCGGAGCCGACGCCGTCGCCCGGGGCATCGACTCATCACCCACCCGTCATGCGCCATGCGCATGGCTGCGCAACGCGTTGGGTGGCGGATGACGCCTCGGCTAGTCTTGTCCGACCCCCTGTCGGGTCCGGCTGCGCGCCGGTCCGGCACGTCCCGGGCCAACGACGGCCCACGGGACAGGGCCGCCGACGACGCCGGCCCACCCACGCTCGCGGCGAACCGCAGCTGTTGCAGTCAACGTCGACTGCTCGGGGCGACCAACGATGGCCGACCACCCGACCCAGACTCTCGTCCGGCGCACCCGGACGCACCGCAACAGGAGCACCATGACCAACCGTCTGCCCGGGGCCCGCCCCGGACCGGTGGGCCTCTACCACCCGGACCAGGAGCACGACGCCTGCGGCGTCTCCTTCGTGTGCGACCTCCACGGCCGCCCGTCCCACGATCTCGTCCAGAAGGGGCTCACGTCCCTGTGCAACCTGGACCACCGCGGCGCCACCGGCGCAGAGGAGAACACCGGGGACGGCGCCGGCATCCTCGTGCAGGTCCCCGACGCCTTCCTGCGGGCGGTGCTGCCGTTCGAGCTCCCGGCCGCGGGGCACTACGCCGTCGGCATCGGCTTCCTGCCGGCCGACGCTGCCGAGGCCGACGCGGCCGCGGCGGGCATCGAGAAGATCTGCGCCGAGGAGGGCGCCGAGGTGCTCGGGTGGCGCGAGGTGCCCGTCGACCCGTCGATGATCGGCGCCACGGCGCTCGGCGCCATGCCGAGCTTCCGCCAGCTGTTCCTGGCCGACGCCGACGGCGACCGCAGCGGCATCGAGCTCGACCGCCTGGCCTACGTGGTCCGCAAGCGCGTCGAGCACGAGATCCTCAGCCCCGAGGGCGAGGCCGCGGTGTACTTCCCGTCGCTGTCGTGCCGCACGCTCGTCTACAAGGGCATGCTCACCACGCCGCAGCTCGGCGACTTCTTCGACGACCTGCGCGACGAGCGCTTCGAGTCCGCACTGGCGCTGGTGCACTCGCGGTTCTCCACCAACACGTTCCCGTCGTGGCCGCTCGCCCACCCGTACCGCTACGTGGCGCACAACGGGGAGATCAACACCGTCCAGGGCAACCAGAACTGGATGCGGGCCCGTGAGGCGCTGCTGCGCTCCGAGCTGTTCCCGACCGGCGCGGGCACGGCGGGCCTGGAGCGGATCTTCCCGATCTGCACCCCCGGCAGCTCCGACACCGCCCGCCTGGACGAGGTGCTCGAGCTCCTCCACCTCGGCGGCTACTCGCTGCCCCACGCCATGCTGATGATGATCCCCGAGGCGTGGGAGAAGCACACCGACATGGATCCCGCCGTGCGGGACTTCTACCGCTTCCACGCCTGCATCATGGAGCCCTGGGACGGCCCCGCCTCGGTGACCTTCACCGACGGCACCGTCGTGGGCGCGGTGCTCGACCGCAACGGACTGCGCCCGTCGCGCTACTGGGGCTGCGACGACGGCCTGGTCGTCATGGCGTCCGAGGTCGGCACGCTGCCGATCGACCCCGAGCGCGTGATCACCAAGGGCCGGCTCCAGCCGGGCCGCATGTTCCTGATCGACACCGAGCAGGGTCGGATCATCGACGACGCCGAGATCAAGCAGGGCCTCGCCGCCGCGCACCCGTACGGGGAGTGGCTGGAGAGCAACCTGCTGCGGCTGGAGGACCTGCCCGAGGTCGCCCACATCCGCGAGTCGTCCCGCGAGGTGCTGCGCGAGCAGCAGACCTTCGGCTACACGCACGAGGACCTCCGGATCCTCATCGAGCCGATGGCCCGCACCGGCGTCGAGGCGCTCGGCTCCATGGGCACCGACACGCCGCTGGCCGTGCTGTCGGACCGGCCCAAGCTGGTCTACGACTACTTCAAGCAGCTGTTCGCACAGGTCACGAACCCGCCGCTCGACGCCATCCGCGAGGAGCTGGTGACGTCGCTCAGCAAGGTCGTCGGCCCCGAGGGCAACCTGCTCGATCCCGGGCCGCAGTCGTGCCACCTGCTCGAGCTGCCGCCCCCGATCCTGAACAACGAGGACCTGGACCGGATCCAGCACATCGAGGAGGCGGACCCGCGCTTCAAGGCGCGGACGGTGCGCTGCCTGTACCCGGCGTTCTCCGGCGGCCGTGGCCTGGCCCGCGCCCTCGAGCGCATCCGCGCCGAGGTGTCCGAGGCCATCGAGGACGGCGCCAACATCATCGTGCTGTCGGACTGGCTCTCCAACGAGGACCTGGCGCCGATCCCCATGCTGCTGGCGACCGCCGCGGTCCACCACCACCTGATCCGCGAGAAGACCCGCACGCAGGTCGGCCTGATCGTGGAGACCGGCGAGGCCCGCGAGGTGCATCACTTCGCGCTGCTGCTCGGCTACGGCGCCGCCGCGGTCAACCCGTACCTGGCGTTCGACTCGATCGAGCACATGATCAACGAGCGGGCCACCACGGTCACCGACTTCGACACGGCGGTGGCCAACTACCGCAAGGCGGTCGGCAAGGGGATCCTCAAGGTGATGTCCAAGATGGGCATCTCCACCGTGGCTTCCTACACCGGTGCGCAGATCTTCGAGGCCATCGGCCTGGGCGCCGAGCTCGTCGACGAGTACTTCACCGGCACGGTCAGCCGGCTCGGCGGCATCGGCCTGGACGAGGTGGCCGAGGAGGTCCGGCGCCGCCACGCCCGCGCCTACCCGTTCCGCCAGGAGGAGCGCGCCCACCGCACGCTCGAGGCCGGCGGCGAGTACCAGTGGCGTCGCGAGGGCGAGCACCACCTCTTCAACCCCAAGACGGTGTTCAAGCTGCAGCACGCCACCCGCAGCGGCCAGTACGAGGTGTTCAAGGAGTACACCCGGATGGTGGACGACCAGGCGGAGCACCTGGCCACCCTCCGCGGGCTGTTCCGCCTGCGCACCGGCGACCGCCCGTCCGTGCCGATCGACCAGGTGGAGCCCGCCTCCGAGATCGTCAAGCGGTTCTCGACCGGCGCGATGAGCTACGGCTCGATCTCGGCAGAGGCCCACGAGACCCTGGCGATCGCCATGAACCGGCTGGGGGGCAAGTCCAACACCGGTGAGGGCGGCGAGGACCCGCGGCGCTTCACGCCCGACGAGAACGGCGACCTGCGCCGCTCGTCGATCAAGCAGGTGGCCTCGGGCCGCTTCGGCGTGACCGCGGAGTACCTCACGAACTCCGACGACATCCAGATCAAGATGGCGCAGGGCGCGAAGCCCGGCGAAGGCGGCCAGCTGCCCGGCCACAAGGTGTACCCGTGGGTCGCGAAGACGCGGCACTCGACGCCGGGCGTCGGCCTCATCAGCCCGCCGCCGCACCACGACATCTACTCCATCGAGGACCTGGCGCAGCTCATCCACGACCTCAAGAACTCTAACCCCGCGGCGCGGGTGCACGTGAAGCTCGTCGCCGAGGTGGGCGTCGGCACCATCGCCGCCGGCGTCTCGAAGGCGAAGGCCGACGTCGTGCTGATC
>JAEZAI010000218.1 GCA_023427825.1 Actinomycetes bacterium | reverse complement strand
GTGTAGTACCGCACCGTCACGTTCTCCGTCGCCGGAGCATCCAACATCACCGGCACGAACGCCGCCGACTGACCCGACGCAGGCTCCAACACCTCAGCATCAGCAATCCGCACCACCGGAGCCGGCGCCAACGGACCGTTGCACGCACCGTTGTTGGCGGTCTCCCACGGCAGGTAGGTGTAGTCCGGCTGTCCTGCGGTCGTCGGGAAGATCAGGAACGCACCCGTCCCGCCGACGTTGGTCGGCGTCGTCGGACCGGTGGGCGAGTTCCACCAGTTGCAGGTCACGTTGATCGGGCCGTTGGTGACCGGCTTGTTCGCCGACCAGCGCTGGTCGGAGTCGCTCGAGATGCCGGCCGTTCCGATGAACGAGTTGCCGTTGGCGTTGAACCCGTCGAACTGGCCGCCGTCGACGACCCACGAGCCGGAGCCCTCGACGTCACCGGAGGAACCAGTCGTGCACTGACCGCCGTCGAAGGAGGGGCGGATCGAGATGCCGGCTGCGTTGAAGATGTTGTCGTCGACGGTGTTGTTCGTCGTGTTCCACTTCTTGCAGAGGCTGAGGAACACGCCGGAACCGAGGTCCGTGAAGGTGTTGCCCGTGATGACGTTGTTGCCGTTCGTCATGACGACACCGCCGGGACCGGCGGCGCCGCGACCGACGGCGTCGATCGCATTGTCCGTGATGGTCGCACCCGGCTGGACGACGCCGGTGGCGCCACCCGTGCCGATGCCCTGGACGGCCACGCCGGTCAGCACGTTGTCGTCGAGCGTCGCCGTCAGCGCCGGGAACGTGCCGCCGGCCTGCTGGATGGTCCGGGTCGCGTAGCGGGTGTTCTCGACCCGGTTGTCGCTGATGTTGGTCGTGCCCGAGCCGACGACCACGCCGGCGATCGCCATCAGGCTCTGGTTGGCAGGCGTGAACGCCCCACCACCCGAGATGACGTTGTTCACCACGGTGGTGCCCGTGCCGGACCCGCCACGCAGGTGGATCATGCCGATGATGGCGGTGCCGCCCTGGAACGGGAACGAGGTGTCGCCCTGGGGGTCCAGTCGGAAGCCGTCGATCGTCACGTCGGTCGGCGTGGCGCCGAAGGCGGTGGCCGCCGAGGTGAGGACTGCCGTCGAGCGGAACGACTTCACGGTGCTCTCCGCACCGCGCGTCCCGGCGTCGGTGCCGGCGCTGATGCCAGCGTTGGCGCCCTTGAACGTCAGGCTCTTGGACACCACGACGTTCTCGGCGTAGGAGCCGGCTGCGACGTTGACGATGTCACCGGTCGCCGCCTGCCCGACCGCGTAGTTGATCGTCAGGCACGGATTGCCGCTGTCCTGACAGTTGCCGGTATCAGCACCGGTCGTCGACACGTAGAGGTTCGCTCCGGCCGCGGAGGCTGGATTGGCGACGATCGCCCCCGCCCCCACAGAACCGATGAGGGCCACGGCCGCGAGGGCGCGCACCCCCCGACTCTTCCAACTGATCATCACCAATCTCCCTGTAGCCAAGGAGAGCACCCCACGTGCCCCCAGGTTCGCCCCAGGACGAGGTGCCACGAGGTCTCCCAGCGTGGCCCACGTCGCTGAACAACGTTCAGACTGTGGCACCCTCGGCGACGAACCGCAAGGGTGAAAGCACGTTTGCCGTCAGAGACCGTTGACGGTGACCGGCGAGCTGGCGCTCGAGGTGCCGCCGTTGCCGAGCTGGCCGTAGTCGTTCACGCCCCAGCAGCGGACCGCGTTCGCGTTGGTCAGCACGCAGGTGTGAGCGGCACCGGCGCTGACCTCGACCACGCCCGAGGTCAACCCGCTGACCTGCAGCGGAGCGGTCGACGACGCCGGAGACGTCGAACCCGTGCCCAGGACGCCAGAGGCGTTGTCGCCCCAGCACTTCACACCGCCGGTCGTGAACAGTGCGCACGAGTGCGACGCACCAGCGGCGACGGCGGAGACGGGGGACCCGTTGGCGACAGCGACCGACGTGGTGCGGTTGGTCGTCGACCCGTCGCCGATCTGGCCGAGGAGGTTGAGACCCCAGCAGCGGGCGGCGGACGACACGACGGCACACGAGTGCGCACCACCGCCGACGACCGCTGTCCCGCCCGAGGTCGCGCCCGTCACGTCGACGGGCACCCGGCTGTTGACCGTCGAACCGTTGCCGATCTGACCGGACCCGGCGCGACCCCAGCACTTCACCGATCCACCGGACAGCACGGCGCAGGTGTGCGCGTAGCCAGCGGAGAGCGACACCACCTGGCCGCTGATCCCGGAGACGTCGACCGGCGAGGACGTCGTGGTGATGGCGTTGTTGCCAAGCTGACCCGAGCTCCCCCAGCCCCAGCACTTCACACCGCCTGCGGCCAGTCCGGCACACGTGTGGTTGTCGCCGGCGGCGAGCACGCTGACGCCGCTCGAGAGGCCCTGGACCGGCGTGGGCTCGGACCGGTTGGTCGTGGAACCGTCACCGAGCTGGCCGGAGGCGTTCGATCCCCAGCAGACGACGCCCCCCGCCGCGTTGATCGCACAGGTCTGGCTTTCGCCGGCGACCATCGACTGAACGCCCGAGGACACGCCGGTGACCGCGACCGGCGTGTTGGAGGACGTGGTCGTCCCGTTGCCGAGCTGGCCGGCGGCGTTCGAACCCCAGCACTTGGCCGCCCCCGCCGTCGTGATCGCGCAGGTGTGGTTGTTCCCCGACGCCAGTCGGTTGGTCACCACCGGCGACGACGGCACGGTCGTGGTCGTGGTGCTGCTGGTGGTCGTCGTCGACGTGCTCGTCGTGGTGATCGACGTGCTCGTCGTGGTGGACGTGGAGGTCGTGCTCGTGGACGTGGTCGACGTGGTGGTGTCGCCCGGCACGGTCGTCGTGTCCCCCGGCACGGTGGTCGGCGGCGCACACCCCGCCAGCGCCACGGCCGCAGCTGCGGTCACGAAAAGAACTCGGATCACTCGCCCCACTTGCATCCCCTCGCCCTCCAGCCACGGATGAACTCGGTTCAGGCTATTGATCGCGCCACTCCGTGTCGAGAGTGGACCTACCCAACCCGGGTCAGACGGCTTTCCCCCGGGCCAGCGGTGGCGGACGCCGGTCGACGGTCCGTTATGGTCAGCCGCGAGGGGCGACGGGGAGCGATCGTGTGCCGACCGGCACCGCGCGGAGCCCGGCGGCGACGATGGGCTCGAAGCAACGACGGATCGCGATCGTCAACACGTACGGCGACGACAACCGCGGGTCGGCGGCGCTCAACATCGCAGCTGTGTACCTGGTCCGTCAGGCGTTCCCGGACGCGGTCGTCGGGCTGGTCCCGATCAACGAGTTCGAGGAGTCGGAGCGTTCGCACCGGTACCGACACACGATCGAGCGATTTCCCGACGTCGAGGTCCTGGCCCCGATCGTGCGACAGGAGACGCTGCGGTCGGGCGCGATCTCCTCGATCCCAGCGGAGCTCCTGGCGCGCCGCCTGCCGCTGCGCCTCCTCGACCGGCGGACCGACGAGTTCCTGCGGTCGAGCGACCTGGTCGTGAGCCGCGGCGGGGTTATCTACCGGGACTGCTCGACGATGGGCAACCTGGCCGCCTTCCTCCGGCGAACCGGGGCACTCCGACTCGCCCAGGCGGACGGAATTCCCACGGTGCTCCTCGGCCTGCACGCCGGCAGGCCCAACTCCCCCATCGGCGCCCGACTGATGCGACGTCAGTACCGACGCGCCGACCTGGTGCTCCCACGAGGACCGCTGAGCGGGGAGGTCGTCCGCGAGATCGCTGCGGCGCCGATCACCCGACTCCCCGACTCCGTCATCGGCGGCCCCTTCCTGCTGCCGGCCACGCAGCGGACGGCCACGGGGCACCTCGTGCTCGCCGTGTCCGACCCGGCCCGGCGCCTCTTCGGCGACATCGCCGACCTGGTCGGCCGGCTGGCCGGTGCGGGAGGCATCAAGCGGGCGACGGTCGTCGCACACTCGCTCGGCCTCGACAGCGACGTCACCGCCTCCGAGGACCTGGCTCGTCAGCTGTCCGTGCCCACCACGCTCGTCACCGACGACCTGCCCCCCGCTCGTCTCGTCGAGCTCTACGCCACCGCCGACGCGGTCGTCGCCAGCCGGCTGCACGCTGCGATCCTCGGGTTGATGTCCCGGACGCCGAGCTACCCGATCGAGCTGTCGCAGGACCGGAAGGCGATCGACACCTTCACCGAGATCGGTCTGGGTCACATGGTGCTCGATCCGACTCGTCCAGACGAGTGGGAGCGGCAGCTCACCCGTCCGTCCGGAGCGTCGCAGCAGGAGGTGTCCGCCGCCATCGACGTCGCATCAGCCCGCTACGGAGTACTGGCGGGTCTGCTTCGAGACGTGACCGACCGCCGGGCCGGGCTCCGCCGTCCATGAGGGTCCTCCACGTCCTGCCGGGCGCGGATCCGACGGGCGGGGCGGAGCAGTCCTTCGCGGCGACGGCCTCGATGCTGACCGAGGACGGCTTCGACCTCCACCTCGCGGTGCTCACCGAACGCCAGGACCTGGTGCCACGGCTGCGCGACAGCGGCGTCACCATTCACGACCTGTCGTCCACGTCCGGTCGCCTGCGGCAGGCGGTTGCGCTCCACCAGCTCATCCGACGGACCGGGCCCGACGTCGTGCACGCAGCGCTCTGGGACGCCGTCTTCCCGACGCAGCTCGCGGCGGTCGCGACGCGCACGCCCGTGGTGGTGACGTGGGCCGCCGTCGGCAACGCGGCGGACCACCTCGGCGACCTGACCTGGAAGCACCGGGTGATCCTGCAGTCGGACCGGGTGCTCGCGCTCGCCAGCAACTCGCACTTCCACGCCGTGACCGAGGGCGTCGCGGAGGTGAACGGTCGAAACCTCGCCGTCCGGCGCGATCGCGTGAGGGTCGTGCACCGAGGTCGACCGGAGGTGGCGGCCGTCGACCCGGGGACGGCGGAGCGAGTCCGAGGTCAGCTCGGCATCCCGCAGGCCGCGACCCTCGTCCTTGCGGTGGGTCGCCAGGAGCCGATCAAGGACCACGCCATACTCGTCCGGGCGATCGAGGTGCTGGCCGACGAAGATCCCGACATCCGCCTCGTCCTCGCGGGCCGGGACGGCGCTGCGAGCGCCGGCCTCCGTGACCTGATCGCGTCGAGCGGCCTCGGATCCCGGGTCCAGCTGATCGGCCACCGCGACGACGTCGACGACCTGCTCGCGGCTGCGGACGTGTTCGTGTCGAGCTCGCGGTCGGAGGGTGCGGCTGGCAGCGTGATCGAGGCCATGCGCTCCGCCGTGCCCGTCGTGACGACCGACGTGCTCGGTCTGCGCGGGTTGGTCCACGACGGCGTGAACGCGCTCGTGGTCCCCGTCGGCGAACCCGCCGCGATGGCCGGCGCCATCGGGACCCTCGCGAAGGACCGCGAGCTCGCCGCCCGCATCGGGCAGGCAGGTCGCACCACCTACGAGTCGACCTTTCGTCTGGACGCTGCAGCCGCCGGGATGGCCGACCTCTACCGGTCGGCTGCGGCGTCCCGTCGACGCCGGTCCCCGGCCT
The DNA here is from genome assembly GCA_023427825.1 of Actinomycetes bacterium. GTDB lineage: Bacteria > Actinomycetota > Acidimicrobiia > Acidimicrobiales > Microtrichaceae > Dermatobacter. The sequence goes on along the minus strand of JAEZAI010000218.1, from coordinate 19,897 downwards.
AGGTGTGACGACCGGAGACGTTGTCCCTGTCGGTCTGGGTTGGGGTGATCCACCGACGAGTTGAGCCCTCCGAGTGAGGCTGTGGGTCTTCCACAACACACTCCTCAGCCCGGAGGGCTCATGTCTCACGCTAGAAGGCAGCATCCGAACGCGCCGTTGACCCCGGAGGGCCGGGCCCGGATGGTGGCCTGTGTTCTTGACCGCGGTTGGAGCGTCGAAGCGACCGCGGATCGGTTCCAGGTCGACGCGAAGACGGTCCGCAAGTGGAGGGACCGCTACCTGGCCGAAGGTCGCGACGGTCTGTTCGATCGGTCGTCTCGGCCGCATCGTTCCCCGAACGCGACGTCGAAACGAAAGGTGCGGCGAGTGCTGCATCTGCGTCGCAAGCACCGCTGGGGCGCTGCTCACATCGGCTCCGAGCTCGGGCTCGCCACCTCGACGGTGCAACGCATCTTGAACGCCGAGGGCGTGGGCCGCTTGGACCGCGGTGACCGAGCGGCCACAGTCGAGCCACCACGGCGCTACGAGCGTGAACACCCGGGCGATCTGATCCACGTCGACGTCAAGAAGCTCGCCGGCATCCCCGACGGCGGCGGCTGGAAGGTCCGAGGCCGCGGCTACGACGGCGAAGGGTCCGTGTCGCGCCGGGTCGGCTACCGCTACCTGCACACCGCGCTCGATGACCGCAGCCGGCTCGTCTACTCCGAGATCCTCGACGACGAACAAGCCGTCACCGCCGCCGGGTTCTGGGGTCGTGCCGCGGCATGGTTCGCGTCCCACGGCATCCGCTGCGACCGCGTCATCACCGACAACGGGTCCTGCTACCGCTCCGGGCTCTGGCACCGAGCGTGTGCTGCCACGAACACGACGGTGAAGAAGACTCGCCCACGGCGCCCGCAGACCAACGGCAAGGTCGAACGCTTCCACCGGATCCTGCTCGAGGAATGGGCCTACATCCGACCCTGGACCTCAGAACGTCAACGCCATGCCGCGTACGCCCGGTTCGTCCACTTCTACAATCACCACCGATCCCACGGCGCACTCGGCTGGGCAACCCCGATCAGCACCATCAGGGACAACCTCCCCGCACTGCACACCTAGAGGTCGATCGAGACCTGGTCCGCCACGCGCTGGTCCCAGTCGGGCCGGAGCCGACCCCGCGACGCGATCTTGAGACCCGTCTCGCCCAGCACCTGCGCCAAGAGGAACTCGGGCACCGAGGCCACCATCCGGCGCAACGAACCGAAGGACGCGAGGTATCGCGCGGCAGCCGTGCGATCACCCGCCCTGATCGCCTCCCGCATGGCGCAGTACAGGTACCAGTCGCGGACCCGTGGGAGCTCCGCCAGCTCGCTGGCGTACTTCTGCACGTAGCGGATGTTTCCGAGCTGTGCCCGGCCAGGACTGGCGATGTGGTCGGCGCGCCCGCGGCGCACCGACACGAGGGGTCGATCGACGATGCCCACCTGGCCGCCCGGGCCCAGACAGCTCAGGAGGAAGTCCCGGTCCTGGAGCGCCGGGAAGCCGGGATCGAACCCGGCGTCCGGCGCCGCGCGTGACCGGTCGACCACCAGCATCGGCGTGCCCAACCCGCGCAACGCCCCCGCGAGCACGTGACGCCGGGTGGCCACGTGCAGCGCCGGCGGCGCGTCGCCCGTCGCCAGGTCCCGGCCCAGCAGGCGCCAGTCGCAGCCGACCGCGACCATCCGGAGCTCGGGCTGTGCCCGCTGCATGGCCGCCAGCGGGAGCGCGAGCTTGCGCGGGTGCCAGACGTCGGCGGAGTCCTGGAAGGCCAGATAGCGACCATCGGCGGCGGCGATCCCCGTATTGCGGGCGGTGGGGGCACCGCCGCGCTCGGGAAGGCTGATCACCCTGACGCGGTCGTCCCCGAAGGACCGGACCACCTCGACCGTGCCGTCGCCGGACCCGTCGTCGACGACGATCAGCTCCAGCTCCGCGTGCGTCTGCGCCAGCACGCTGCTCACCGCGTCGCCGATGACGTCCTCGCGGTCCGCGACCGGGAGGACGACCGACACCAGGTCGGCACTGCGGCCGGCCCTCATCCGTCGCGAAGGCGGTCGAGGTCCGTCACGATCACGCGGGCCGCAGGCCGGGAGGGGAGCTCCAGCAGCTGCCACTCCACGCCGTAGCGCTCCTGCCAGCTGTGCAGCACCGCGCGCTCGCCCTGGCGTCCGGCGTCATCCACGAGCGCCATCGCGCCCTGACGCAGCACGGGTGCGAGGACCGGCAACGCTCCGACGCGGCCGCCGCGGGTGGTCCCCGGCGGACCGTCCACGATCACGAGTCCCACGTCGGCCGGGAGGTCGGACCCGGCGACGCCGTACCAGTCGAACTCCCCGTACGACTGCAGCGGACGCGACAGCACGGTGGCGCCGCCCTCACGGAGGCGGGCGTTCACGCGGCTGGCCCATCCGTCGTGGTGCTCGAGCGCCACGACGCGCCGTCCGGGCGGCGTCACGGCGTCCAAGACCAGGGTCGTCAGACCGGACCCCGCCTCGACGATCGCCCCGTCCGTGAGGCGCACCGCAGCGATGACCAGACGGAGGTAGTCGGGCGACGCCGCCCACGTCGTGTTGCCCCACCCGAAGCACAGGAGCCGGAGCTCGGCCCGCGACAGATCGTCGCGGTCGCCCCGACGGCGCAACCACCACTGGACGGCGCTCAGCACGGTCGATCGGAGCACCGATGCGGTGCGGGACTTCAGTTCACGCAGGGTCGCCATGCAGGTCAGGCCTCCGGTCAGGTCAGCTGCGAGATCCGCAGGACCTCGGCGTAGAAGGGGTTCGTGGTGCTGAGACGCTCCGGATCGTCGAACCCGACCAGGCGACCCGACTGGATCACCATGAGCTTGTCGCAGCCGTTCAGCGTGGAGAGGCGGTGGGCGATGATGACGACGGTCTTGGCGCGCCGGAGCTCGGCCAGGGTCTCACCGATCAGCTGCTCGCTCTTCAGGTCGAGCGCGCTGGTCGGCTCGTCGAGCACGATCAGGTCCGGGTCCTCGACCAGCGCACGCGCGATGCACAGGCGCTGCTGCTGGCCACCGCTCAGTGCGCCCTGGATCACCTGCTGGCCGTAGCCGTCCTTCATGGCCACGATCTCGTCGTGGATGTGCGCCCGCCGGGCGGCGGCCACCACCGCCTCGTCGGAGACGGGACGGAAGAACCGGATGTTGTCGGCGACGGTCCCGTGCACGAGCTTCGGGGACTGGGGGACGAAGGTGACCCGCCGCGACCAGTCGTCCGGGTCGAAGCCGGCCGCGGGCTCACCGTTCGCCAGCACCTCACCCGAGCTCGGCGTGAGCAGACCGAGGATCACCTGTGCGAGCGTCGACTTCCCGCTCCCCGACGGCCCCACGATCCCGACCGCCACGCCCGGTTCGAGCGACACCGTGATGTGCTCGAGCGCAGCGTCGTCCCCATAGCTGAAGCTCACGTCGCGCAGCTCGAGACGATCCAGGCGCGCCAGCGGCTCGACGCCACGATCGGGCCGGCTCTCACGGAGCCGGTGGAGCTCGTCGGTCAGCTCGACGACGAAGGGCTCGTTCGAGGCGACGGCCGCTGAGGACACCTGCACCGCCTGGCCGTACGACAGGCTCCGCAGCATCACGACCATGACCGTCGCGACCGACGCGAGCGCGGCTTGGTCGACGAGGTAGACCGCGACGAGCGCGACCAGGAGGGCCGAGTACGCGGCGCCCACGTACGCCGGCTGGATCAACGCCCGGGCGAAGAGCAGCCGGCGGTTCGCGTCGGCGGCCCGCTCGACCCGTCGGGCGACGTCGCGCGAGATGGGTTCCTGCACGTGGAACACCTGCGACTCCAGCATCACCGACGACGTGTCGCTCAGGGACGTGGCGAACTCCATCCCGGCCCGTGATGCCCGAGCCGCCCGGCGCTTGATCGCGGCCCGGATCGGCCGCAGGAGCGCACCGAGACCGACCACGACCAGCCCGGCGGCGAGCGTCGCGACGGGATCCGCCACGAGCGCTCCGAGCAACAGGGCGACCAGGCTCAACAGCGAGGCCACGAGCGACGTGGCCGACGTCAGCAGATCGGCCCCGCCCTGGACGAACGTGGTGAGCAGCTCCTGCAACCGGCCGGAGCGCGAGGACTGCTGCACCCGCCACGACGCCTGGAGGTACGCGTCCGCGAGGTCCTGGCGGATGGACGCCACCGCCTCGCTGACCAGGTCCGCGGACATGCGGCCGGCCAGCACGGCGAGCGCCACGCGCAGCGCGACCAGGCCGAAGGCGAGCGCGGTCACGGCGCCGATCCCGTCGACGGGCCCGAAGGCCAGATCGCCCTCCTCGGTGGCGAGGTCGAACGCGACGCGGGTGACGATGAGCAGGAAGAGCGCCTCGGCTGCGCCGCCCAGGAACGACACCGCGCCGAGCAGCGCGAGGGTCCGCCGCCGACCGTCGAGCAGCAGTCCGAACGACCGCGTGTTGATCATGGGTGCTCTGCCATCCGATCGCCCCTCGGCGACCGCACCGGACGGGCGTGCGGCCGACCCGGAGCGCCGAAGTTCGCGGCGGGGCCGGGCACCCCTGGGAGCATGATACGGGCCGCACCCCGAACGGCCCTCAGGCAGAATCCCCCAGGCCCGGGTCGGGGTCCGGGCCACACGGCACGTTGATGGCGTCGCGAGGCGGACACATGGCACGCATCCTGCAGCTCATCGCGTCGGACCACCGCCGTGGGGCGGAGACGTTCGCGCACCAACTCGCGGGCGAGCTCGGCGTGCTGGGCCACGACGTGCGCGTGGTGGCGATCTCGGGTGACGGGAACGGGCTGCCCGTCGAGGTCGCCGGCCGCTCGAGGTCCGATGTGCGCGGCCTCCGCCGGATCGTGGACGCCGCCCGACGGTCGGATGTCGTCGTGGGTTCCGGCTCGACCACCCTGCTCGTCGGTGCCGCCGCTGCGAGGGCGGCGCGCCGGCCGTTCGTGTACCGGAGCATCGGCGACCCGTCGATCTGGGGGCAGGTCCGCCTGGCCGGTCTGCGCGTGGGCGTGCCGGCCAGATCGGCGGCTCGCGTCGTCACGGTGTTCCCCGAGGCCACCGAGACGTTCCGCCATCGGTACCGCGTGCCGGCCGCCCGCCTGGCGACCATCACCAACGGCGTGCCGGCGGCGCAGTTCCAGCCGGCCTCCCCCCGGGAGGCCGCAGCGGCCCGGGGACGGCTGGGACTCGATCCGGGACGACGCTGGGTCGGCCTCGTCGGCGCGCTCAGCCCGGAGAAGGATCCGCTCCTCGCGCTCCGGGCGGTGCACCACCTCGACGCCGACGTCGGCCTGGTCGTCGCCGGCGGCGGTCCGCTCGCCGACGAGGTGCGCAGCGCGGCGAGCGACCTCGGCGACCGGGTGCGGCTCCTCGGCGTCACCGACGACGTCACCGGCGTCTACGCAGCGATCGAGGCGCTCGTACTGCCGAGCCGCACCGAGGGCGTGCCGGCGGTGGCGATCGAAGCCGCGCTGTGCGGGCTGCCGGTCGTCGCCACCGCCGTCGGCGGCGTGCCCAGCGTGGTCGTCGACGGAGCGACGGGCCGCCTGCTCCACGAGCCGGACCCGGCCGAGCTCGCGTCGGCGACCGCCGACGCGCTCGTCCACCGCGACCGCTGGGGCGTCGCTGCGCGGCGACACGCCCTGGACCGGTTCACGATGGACGTCGTGGGCCGGCGCTGGGACGAGCTCCTCCGAGAGGTGCTGGCCGAATCCCGTCAGCGGAGGACCTCCGCGTAGGTCGACTCGATCGCGTCGACCGCCCTCTGCGCACCGAACCGGTCGGCAGTGTTCCTCGTCGCGTGGCCCATCCTCGTGCGGGCGACCGGATCGTCGACCAGCTCGAGGAGTGCCCTGGCGAGCGCAGCGCCGTCGCCGGCCGGCACGAGTCGTCCGTCGACGCCGTCCGTCACCGCCTCGCGCAGACCACCCACGTCGGTCGCGACGACCGGAAGACCCAGGGCCTTCGCCTCCATCACCGCGACGGGCAACCCCTCGTGGTCGGAGCTGAGGCAGAACAGGTCGAACGCGCTCATCACGCGGTGGACGTCCGAGCGGAACCCGAGGAACCGGAACCGGTCGTCGAGGCCGAGGTCGTCGTGCAGGCGGCCGAGATCGTGCTCGAGCGGACCTTGGCCGACGGCGATGAACCGCACGCAGGGACGGGCTGCGGTGACCTCCGCAGCCACTCGGAGCAGCAACGGGTAGTTCTTCTGAACCCGCAGGTTCGCGACCGTCCCCACCAGGAGCGCGTCGGCGGCGAGGCCCAGTTCCCGCCGGGCCTCGTCGCGGTCCGCCCGGTGGGCTGCGACGGCCGGCACGTCGATTCCGTGGGTCAGCGTGCGCACGCTCCGGCGGAGCCGGGGCGTGACGCTCGAACGGCAGTCGTCGGACACTGCGAGCGTGCGGTGGTCGAGCGCGTACGTCGCCCGATTGGCGATGCGTGTGGGGCGGGCGTACCGGTTCCACCGGTTGTGCTCCGTGTACACGAGCCGGACCCGAGGGCAGCCGAGTCGGAGCAGCGGTCGCACTTCCGCCGCGACCGAAGGCGAGTGGACGTGGACCACGTCGATGCCCTCGCGCCGGACGAGCGACAGGATTTGGAGCGGCCACGCCGGCCCGGGTCCCAGTCGCTGCACGGGCACGTCGAGCTGTTCGAGCTCCTCGACGACGGAGTGTGGGCGGTCCACCAGGTACGCGGCGCGGTACTCGAAGCGGTCGCGGTCGCCCAGGCGGGCGTGGGTCACCAGGAGGCGCTCCATCCCGCCCTGTCCGAGCCCCTTCGACAACCAGAGGACCCGGATCCTGCCGTCAGGTCCCACGCAGCACCTCGACGAGCGCCGCGAGGACGCGGTCGAGCTCGGGCTCCGTCAGCCCCGACCCGCTCGGCAAGCAGACGCCGCGCTCGAAGATCTCGTCGGCCACCGCACCGCCCACCACCGGGACGTCCGCGAACACCGGCTGACGGTGCATGGGCTTCCATGCCGGGCGTGCCTCGATGTCCTGGGCGCCCAGGTGCCCGCACACATCGGCGGGGCGGACGTCGGTCCGAGCCGGGTCCAGGGTCATGACCGTGAGCCAGCCGTTGGTCCGACCACGGTCGTCCCAGGGCATGAAGTCGACGCCCGGCATGCCGCCGAGCTCCTCGCGGTACCGGGTGTTGATGCGGTGCCGTCGATCCACCATCTCGGGCAGGCGCGCCAGCTGCGCCCGCCCCACACCGGCGAGCAGGTTCGAGAGGCGGTAGTTGAAGCCGATCTCCGTGTGCTCGTAGTGACCGACGGGTTGGCGGGCCTGCGACGCCAGGTAGCGAGCCCGCTCCATGTCCTCGGTCGGGCCCACCAGCACGCCGCCGCCGCCGGTGGTCATGATCTTGTTCCCGTTGAACGAGTACACGCCGTAGCGGCCCCACGTGCCGGCGGCACGGTCCCGCCACGTCGCCCCGATCGCCTCGGCGGCGTCCTCGATCACCGTCACCCCGTGCCGTTCGCACAGCTCGACGATCCGGTCGAGCTGCGCGCACTGGCCGTACAGATCGACGACGATCACCGCCGACGGCAACCGGTCCTCCCCCGCCGCGACCTCGAGCTCGGCGGCGAGCAGGTCGGGATCCATGTTCCAGGTCTCGCGTTCGGAGTCGATCAGACGCAGCGCGGCTCCCGTGTAGGTCACGGCGTTGGCGGGGGCCGAGAAGGTCAGGGTCGACACCCACACCTCGTCGCCCGCGCCGACCCCCGCGAGGAGGAGCGCCAGGTGCAACCCCGCGGTGCCGCTGCTCAGCGCCGCGGCCGCCTCGGCACCGGTGGCGGCGCAGATCTCGGCCTCGAAGCCGTCGACCTCGGGACCCAGCGGCGTGATCCAGCCGGAGTCGAAGGCGCGCAGGAGCGCCTCACGTTCCGCCGCCCCGACGTGAGGAGGCGAGAGATGGATACGCCCCACCCGGTGGACGCTACCGAACGCGGTTCAGAGAAGCGATGGGGCGTGCTGCCCATCCCGGTACGATCGATTCGTGGCTCAGAACGGTCCGTACCGGGGCAAGCGGGCGTTCGACCTCGTGGTCCTGCTGCTCGTCGCGTTCCCGGCGCTGCTCGTCGGGGCCGTGTGCGCCGCCGCGGTCGCGCTGACCTCACGAGGGCCCGTGTTCTTCCGTCAGGAGCGGGTGGGCATGGACGGGCGCACGTTCCGGGTGTGGAAGTTCCGCACGATGGTCGTGGGCGACAACCCGATCTTCCCCGACGACAGCCGCATCACCTCGGCGGGACGGGTGCTGCGGCGCCTGTCGCTCGACGAGCTCCCCCAGCTCATCAACGTGGCCGTCGGCGACATGAGCGTCGTGGGTCCGCGACCGACGCTCGCCTACCAGGTGGAGCGCTACAACGAGCACCAACGGCGTCGGTTGGAGGTCCGGCCGGGGCTCACGGGATGGGCCCAGGTCAACGGTCGCAACGCGCTCGCCTGGGCGGACCGCATCGAGCTGGACGTCGAGTACGTCGAACGCCAGTCGCCGGTGTTCGACCTCCGCATCCTCTCGACGACGCTGACCACCATGCTGAGCGGCGACGGCGTGGAGGGCCACCCGACCGACGACCCGCTGGCCGCACCTCCGGAGTGATCTTGCGGGACCTCGTCATCGTCGGCGCCGGCGGCCACGGCAGGGAGCTGTTCGCGACCGTCGCCGCGGCCAACGCCGAGGCCCCGCTGTTCCGCGTCCTCGGCTTCGTCGACGACCGCGACGACCACACAGAGCGGGTGCAGTCGCTCGGTGTGGAGCGACTCGGCGACCTCGCATGGTTGGAGGCCCACCCGTCGCTCTACGCGCTGGGAATCGGGACATCGGACGTCCGGGCGATGCTGGCGAACCGGCTCGACGACGCCGGCTCCCGACCCGCCACGGTGATCCACCCGGATGCCGAGATCGGACCGGAGGTCGAGCTCGGAGCCGGAGTGGTCATCTACGCCCGCTCGGTGATCACGACGAACGTGCGGATCGGGGTTCACACCCACATCAACGTCGGGTGCGCCGTCCAGCACGACTCTACCGTCGGGGACTTCGTGCAGATGAGCCCGGGAGTCTTCGTCAACGGCGATTGCACGATCGGCGACGGCGTGTTCCTCGGCACCGGCGCGATCGTCACCCGCGGCTGCTCCGTCGGCGCCGGGGCCCGGGTCGGTGCGGGTGCCGTCGTACTGGACGACATCGCGCCGGACACGACCGTGGTGGGCGCGCCCGCCCGGCCGACCGGCTGACGGCGGGCGATCAGAACAGCTCGACGTCGCCGAGCGCCAGCGACAGGTCCTCGAGCGCCGGCACCCATGGATCGACGAGCGGCCGCCACGTGAGCACCGGGCCGATCGACGGCGCCGGCAGGAAGCCGGCGGCGCCGCCGGCCCCTGTCCGGATCGCATAGTCGGCGCCGGTCGCCCGCAGCACGTACCCGACCGCTCGGCGGGCCGAGGCCCCGGGCGGGGCGATCACCTCGACGATCGCGGCCTCGAGCGCGGCACCACGTCGGCGCAGGCGGAAGATGACGATCCCGTCGTCGAGTCGGTCGCCGATGGGCACCACGCGGTACCGGAGCGGAGCGAAGGAGTAGCGCCACGAGAGGTAGGCGGGCGATCGGTCGGTCGCGACCCCCGACGGGGCCGCCGCACGCTCGAGGAGCCGGGCGACCGACGTCTCGTCGCCGAGGCAGACGGCGGCGTCCAGCCCGACGTCGGTCGACGTGCTCCACTTCTCCGCCGCGGCCCTCGCCCCGAGCACCGTGGCCGCGCTCAGCGGCGACCGCAGCCGGACGGCCACCGGCACGCGCCCGATCTGCTGCCAGCCCATCTTGAGGTAGCCGGGCCGGCTCTTGTCGTTCGGGGTGTTGAACACCATGTCGATGCCCTGGTGCTCGAGGTCCGGGAGCGCTCCTGTGGTGAGGCGGGTGAAGATGCCGCGGCCCTGCCAGTCGGGGTGGGTCGCGGTGTCGACGGCGCGCACGGCCCGTCGGGTGGCGCCGTTCGGCAACCGGAAGTCCCAACGCAGGAACACCCGGAGACCCACGAGCTCGCCATCCGGCGCGACCGCGACCCATGCGGGCGAGCGACCGAACGAATTCTGGTCGTGCTTCCACGCGAAGAATTCCTCGTTGGGGTCGCCAGCGCGCCACCCGAGCGACGCCCGGCAGAGCTCGATGATCCCCGGTCGGTCGGCGGCGGTCGCGGCGCGGATGGACAGGTCGTCTGCTCCTGCGTCGGTTCGCCCCACCTCGCCAACCTAGCCACGCTCGCCGCGGTCGCCGACGGCGGTGCGGCCGGCGGCCGCGGCAAGCACCAGGCCGACGACCACGAGTCCGCTCAGTGCCAGGGTCCAGGCGGCGGGGGCGGAGCGGTGGACGGCGGCGCGGACCACGACGGCGAGTCCGAGCTGCGCGACCGCGACAACAGCGAGATTCCGCCCTGTGAGCACGCGGCGACCGAACCCCACTTGGACCGGAGCGAGCACCACCACGCCCAGGGCGCAGACGGACGACAGCGGCCCGACGCGTCCGGCCGCGCCGAGGAGGGCCGCCACGGCCCCAGCGACGCACACCGCCGCCCATCCGATCGGTCCGACCGTCGTCCGACGCGACCACCGTCCCAGTGCACAGGGCACGAGCACGCCGAGGACCACCACGGCCGGTTCGGTGTCCGGCACGGCGGACCAGATCGCCACCACGCTGATGACCGCGAGCGGCAGGACGGCAGGACCGAGCGGGTGCGATCGTCGTGCCGGGGCGGCCGGGACGACCAGGACGTCGAGCAGGGCGAGCACCACGCCGATGCCCAGCGCCGCGCACCCCAACAGCAGGTGGTAACGCTCGACCACGACGGAGAGTGAACCACGCGCCGGTACGCTCGCCGCCATGAAGATCGTGGTCACCGGCGGCGCCGGCTTCATCGGCGCGAACCTCTGCCGCACCCTGCTCTCGACGGACGGCATCACCGGGGTGACGGTGGTCGACGACCTGTCCACCGGGTTCGAGTCGAACCTGCAGGGCGTGGACGTGGACCTCTACAAGGCCACGATCCTGGATCCGGACGCGCTCGACGAGGCGTTCGACGGCGCCCATTCCGTGGTGCACCTGGGCGCTCGCGGCTCCGTCCCCCGGTCGGTGGCGGACCCCTGGGCGTCGCACGAGGCGAACGCCTCCGGGACCACGCAGGTGCTCGAGGCGGCCCGACGGGCCGGTGACGTGCACGTGGTCGTGGCATCGTCCTCATCGGTGTACGGCGCCAACAAGGAGCTGCCGAAGCGCGAGTCCATGGTGACCCGACCGGTCAGCCCGTACGCGGCCTCGAAGCTCGCGACCGAGTCGTACACGATCGCCTGGCAGCACACGTACGGCATGCCGACGCTCGCCTTCCGCTTCTTCAACGTCTTCGGGCCCATGCAGGCCGCCGGGCACGCCTACGCCGCCGTGGTCCCGGCGTTCGTGTCCGCTGCGCTCGAAAGGCGCCCGCTCCCCGTGCACGGCGACGGCACCCAGTCGCGCGACTTCACCTACGTGGGCACCGTCTGCGAGGTGCTGACCCGGGCGGCCACGGGCCGCGTCAGCTCGCCCGAGCCCGTCAACCTCGCCTTCGGGACGCGCACCAGCCTGCTCGAGGTGATCTCCACCCTGGAGGACATCGTCGGCCATCCGCTCGAGCGAGCGCACTCCGATCCGCGCACCGGCGACGTGGCGCACACGCAGGCCGACAACACCCGGCTCCAAGAGCTGTTCCCCGGGGTGACCCCGGTGGAGCTGCGGGACGGCCTCGAGCGGACCGTGGAGTGGTACCGCTCGACGCTGGGTTGACCTCTCCGGGGCCGGACGTCCTCAGGCGCTGCGCAGGACCTGCTCGCCCGACCGCAGGTCGAGGACCGCGTCGGCGCCCAGGTGCTCGACGAGCGACAGCGGCAGCGCCGGCACTGCAGCTCGCGAGATCAGCGGATGCCGGGACGCCAGCAGCTGCTCGCGCTCCGACACGAGCTGCTCGGCGAGCTTCTCACCCGGGCGGAGTCCCGTGAAGACGATCTCGATCCGCTTCCCCGACTCCGCGATCAGCCGCTCGGCCAGGTCGAGGATGCGCACCTGGTCGCCCATGTCGAGGACCATCACATCGCCGTCGGTGCCGATGGCGCCGGCCTGCACGACCAGCTCGCACGCCTCGGGGATCGTCATGAAGTACCGCATGACCTCGGGGTGAGTGACCGTGACCGGGCCGCCCTGGGCGATCTGCTCCCGGAACAGCGGCAGGACCGACCCACGGCTGCCGAGCACGTTGCCGAAGCGCACGCTGATGTACGTGCCCGCTCCCCTCGTGGCCGCGTCGGCCGTGAGCTGCTCCGCCCGGCGCTTCGTCACGCCGAGGACCGACGTGGGATCGGCCGCCTTGTCGGTCGAGATGTTCACGAAGTGGGTCACCTCGTGCTCGATCGCGAGCTCGAGGAGGTTGGCGGTCCCCACCACGTTGGTCTTGAGGCCCTCGTCGGGGTGCCGCTCGAGGAGCGTCAGGTGCTTGAGGGCCGCAGCGTGGAACACGACCTCGGGTCGGTGCTCGTCGAACACCTCGGACAGGCGCTCACGGTCGCGGATGCAGGCGACGACCAGCGAAGGGTCGTCGAGGAGACCTCGTCCGGTGAGGGACAGCTGGACGGCCTGCAGGGCCGACTCGTCCCTGTCGAGCATGACCAGCGACGCCGGTGCGAACCGGTCGATCTGGCGGCACAGCTCCGAACCGATCGACCCGCCCGCCCCGGTCACGAGCACCCGCTTGCCGGTGAGGTACCCCGCCGCGGCGTCGATGTCGAGGTTGAGCTCGCGGCGTCCGAGCAGGTCGGCCTCCGTGAGCGGCCGGATGTCGCCGACCCCGACCGAACCGCCGAACAGCTCCGCCACGGGCGGGAGGATCAGCGTGGTGAGCCCGATGTCGTCCGCGATCGCGACGACGTCGCGGACGAGCGCGGACGTCGCCGACGGGATCGCGATCACCAACGTGGTGGCACCCGTCTGCTCCGCCACGGCGTGCAGCGCCGTGCGGTCGCCGCGGACGCGCACACCCTTGAGAACGAGGTTCCGCAGATCCGCGTTGTCGTCGAGGACCGCCACCGGCTCGTACGGGCCCGAGCCGCGCATGGCGGTGACGACCTTGAGCCCGGCCTCGCCCGCGCCGAAGACGATCACCGGCTCGCGGTCGTGCTCGGTGGACCGGGTCCAGCGCTCGAGCTGGACCCGCCAGGCGAAACGCCCGGTGGCCATGCCGAGCAGGGCGATCAGGCCACCGCTCACGGTCGTGCTGAGCGGCACCGGCCGGCCCAGCGCGGGCACCAGGTCGACCGCGGTCAGCACGCCGGTCGTCAGGAGCGCGGCCCGCACGGCGGCGGCGACCTCCTCCATCGTCCCGTACCGCCAGCGGTGCACGTACAGGCCGATCCACCGGCCGGCGACGACCTGCACGGCCATGGCGACGACGGCGAACACCAGGATCGCGACGACCGGGGTCCGGCCCAGGTCGAAGTCGTAGCGCAGGAGTGCGGCGAAGAGCAGCGCCGGCGGCCACATGGCCGCGTCGAACCCGGCCTGCAGCAGAAATCGATGACGCTGCAGACGACCGGCCACGGCCGTCTGCCCCAGCATGTGCCCCACACTCGCCCCTGTCGTCGCCCCGTCGAACCCGGCTCATGACCGGATTCGCCTGGGGCAGTGAAACACTGAACCACCCTCAGATCAAGCGCGGAATCGTGCCAAAGTGGGGGAAATGAACCCGTTGACCGTCACCCGGCCCTTGGTCACACTCGGGCCTACGGTTTCGGGGGAGGTTCGACACCGGGGGAAGTCATGCAACGGATCACCGACCGACTCGTGGTCGTCGGCCAGGGCTACGTCGGACTGCCCGTCGCGGTCCGCGCCGCCGAGGCGGGGTTCGACGTCCTCGGGTTAGAGGTCGATCCCCGCAAGGTCGAGCGGCTCAACGCCGGCGACTCCCACGTCGAGGACATCCCGGACCACCGACTGGCCGGGGTGATCGCGGTCGGCCGCTACCGGGCGACCGGTGACGCGGACGACCTGGCGGGCTTCGACGTCGCGGTCATCTCCGTGCCGACGCCGATGGGCGACGGGGCTCCCGACCTCTCCTACATCGAGGCAGCCAGCGCCACCGTCGCCCCGCACATCACGCCCGGGTGCACGGTGATCCTCGAGTCCACCACCTACCCGGGCACCACCGAGGAGCTCGCCGCTCCGATCCTGGAGGCCGGTTCCGGACTGGAGGCCGGCACGGACTTCCACCTGGGCTACAGCCCTGAGCGGATCGACCCCGGCAACGCCGTGTGGCGCCTGGAGAACACCCCCAAGGTGGTGTCCGGGGTGGACGACCCGTCGCTGGCCGCCGTGCAGGGGTTCTTCGACCGGCTGGTGGAGAAGACGATCGCGGTGTCGGGCACTCGCGAGGCCGAGCTCACGAAGCTGCTCGAGAACACGTTCCGCCACGTGAACATCGCCTTGGTCAACGAGCTGGCGATGTTCGCCCACGACCTGGACATCGACGTGTGGGAGGCGATCGACGCCGCCTCGACGAAACCGTTCGGCTACATGCGCTTCACGCCGGGGCCGGGGGTCGGCGGTCACTGCCTCCCGATCGACCCCTCGTACCTGTCATGGCAGGTGGAGCGCTCGCTCGGCCAGTCGTTCCGCTTCGTCGACCTCGCCAACGACGTCAACGAGCACATGCCCGACTACGTCGTGCGACGCATCCAGAGCATGCTCAACGACCGCAGCCGGGCGGTGCGGGGCTCGACGATCCTGGTCTACGGCCTGGCCTACAAGGCCAACACCGGGGACGCCCGCGAGACGCCGTCCCGGCCGATCATCGAGCAGCTCCAGGGACTCGGCGCCGAGGTGCACGTGGCAGACCCGCACGTGGACGCCGCCCAGCTCCCTGACGGGGTGACCCGCGTGGACGGCGGTCCGGAGGACCTGGGACGGGCGGACGTGATCGCCTACCTCGTCGACCACGCCGAGTTCGACCGTGCGGCGATCGCCGGCGCGGGACGGCCGGTGCTCGACTGCCGGCGCTCGCTCGACGGCGCCGACGTCGAGTACCTGTGAAGACCCGGCTCGCGCAGGTCGCCCGCTCCGGGATCAAGGTCACCGCCGCGGCGGCCGACGTGCTCGCTCAGCCCGCGCCCGGCATCACGATCCTCATCTACCACCGCGTCGGAGCGGGCGCCGGTGGCCAGATGGACCTCGATCCGCAGACGTTCGACGAGCAGGTCGGCTGGTTGGTCCACACGCAACGGGTGATCTCGCTCGACCAGGCCGAGGCCGAGCTGCGCGACGGGGGACCACTCCGCCCGGGAGTCGTCATCACCTTCGACGACGGGACGACCGACTGGGTCGATCACGTCCTGCCCACGCTGGAGCGGCACAAGGCGCCGGCCACGTTCTACGTCGCGACCGACTTCGTGGACCGACAGGTCGAGTTCCCCGGTGGCGGGCGACCGTTGAGCTGGGCGGGCCTCCGGGAGCTCGCGACGTCCCCCGTCGTGACGATCGGGTCGCACACGCATCGCCACCTCCTGCTCGATCGGCTGCAGGCCCACGAGGTCGACGCCGAGCTCGATCGGTCGGTCGAACTGCTGCGCGACCGGGCCGGCGTGGATCCCAGCCACTTCGCCTACCCCAAGGCGGTCGCGGGTTCCCCCGCTGCGGAAGCCGCCGTGCGGGAGCGGTTCTCCACCGCGGTGCTCGCGGGCACCAGGGCCAACACGGTGGGCACCGACCTGCACCGGTTGCACCGGTCCCCCGTCCAGCCGTCCGACGGGTCGAGATGGTTCCGGCGCAAGGTCGCCGGCGGGTTGCACGTGGAGGACGACGTGCGGCGCCTGGCCAACCGGGTCCGCCACCGCCACGCCAGCACATGACACGGCTCGTCCACGTCACCACGGCCGACATCAGCCTGGAGTTGCTACTCGGACCGCAGCTCGAGGCGTTCGCCGCCGCGGGCTACGACGTGATCGGCATGAGCGCACCCGGTCCGTTCGTCGCGGACCTGGAGCGGCGCGGCATCCGCCACGTGCCGCTCGAGCACGCCACGCGTTCCATGGCGCTCGGCGAGGACCTCCGGGCGGTCGCCGAGCTCCGCCGCCGGTTCCGCGAGCTGCGGCCCGACGTCGTCCACACCCACAACCCGAAGCCAGGTGTGTACGGCCGCATCGCGGCGCGGACCACGGGCGTCCCGGTCGTGGTCAACACCGTGCACGGGCTGTACGCGCTCCCCGACGACGGGATCGCCAAGCGAGCGGTCGTCTACGGGCTCGAGCGGCTGGCCTCGACCTGCTCGGACGCCGAACTGGTCCAGAACCCCGAGGACCTGGACACCCTGCGTCGCACTCTCCGGGTGCCCGCCGCCAAGCTGACCCTGCTCGGCAACGGGATCGACCTCATCCGATTCCGGCCGGACACGTCGGGAGCGACACGTCAGCGCGTCCGCGACGAGCTCGGGATCGACGACTCGACCGTGGTCGTGGGTGCGGTCGGTCGGCTCGTGCTCGAGAAGGGCTACCGGGAGCTGTTCGAGGCGTGGTCGTCGCTGCGCGGCGCCGTCGACGCCGTGCTCGTGGTGATCGGCCCCGACGAGCCGGACAAGTCCGACGGCATCGACCAGGCGCTGATCCGGCGCGCCGAGGCCGACGGCGTGCGGTTCCTCGGCATGCGCGACGACGTGGACGACCTCTACCAGGCCATGGACGTCTACGTGCTGGCCTCGCACCGTGAGGGCTTCCCGCGCTCGGCCATGGAGGCCGCCGCGTGCGGGCTCCCGATCGTTGCGACGGACATCCGCGGGTGCCGCCAGGTGGTGGATGCCGGCCGCACGGGCGTGCTCGTGCCCGTCAGGTCACCGCGCGCGCTCGCGGCGACGATCGGCGCGCTCGTGGCGGACCCTTCTCGACGGACCGCCATGTCGACGGCCGCCGTCGAGCGGGCAAGGACCGAGTTCGACCAGGCGCGAGTGATCGAGACCACCCTCGGCACCTATCGACGGCTGCTCGGCGCCCGGGGGGTCGCGGCACCGTGAGTCCCGGCCGCGCCACCGTCCTCTTCGTGTGCACCGCCAACCAGGCCCGCTCACCGCTCGCCGAGGCGATCGCCGTGGATCTCTTCCGGCGGCAGGGGATCCTGCTCGACGTCTCGTCGGCCGGGTTCCTGGTCGGCGGCTGGCCGGCGGCCGACGACCGCCCCTCGGTGGCCCGCGAGCGTGGCCTTGACCTGGAGCACCACAGCTCCCGACAGCTCACTGCCGGCATCGTGGACCGGGCCGACCTCATCGTCGCCATGACCGGCGAGCACGTGCTCGACCTGGGTGCCGACTGGCCGACGGCCGTCGACCGTGCGTTCACCTTGCGCGAGCTCGCAGCGACGGGAGCCGAGGCGCCGCCGGACGCGACGACGCCCGACGCGGTGCGGCGCTGGGCCGCCGAACGAGCAGCGGCGCCGCGGACCGCGATGATGCGCGGCGATCTGGACGTCGCCGACCCGATGGGAGCCGGCCGGCGGGCGTTCCGTCGCGTCGCAGCCCAGATCGCCGACGAGCTCGACCGGGCTTTCTGCGGCTGGCCGACCGGTGACGTCAGCTCGGCGTCCTGATCACCTGCCGGACGGTGCAGGTGGACCCGGGCCGCACGTCGCCCTGCACCTCGAGCGTGGCGGTGACGGTGTCGCCGGGCTCGACCGCCGGCAGCCGGGCTCCGGCGCTCCCGCCGCGGCTGCCGTCGGGCGCGGCCACGTCAACGACGACGAGGTAGCGAGCGGCGGTGGCCGACGAGTTCGTGACCGCGACCGTCGGCGCGGCGCCATCGCCGCACGACGTGATCGTGACGTCGGACGAGGTGTCGATCGCGTCCCTGGACGGGCTCTCACGCTCGACGGCGGCGTCGGGCGACGCGGTGTCGTCGGCGGCGTCCTCCCGCGTCCGGACGAGCACGAGCGCCGCGACCAGCAGGATCGTGAGCGCACCGACGGCGAACGAAATCCATCGACGGGCGGGTGGGCTCACGGGGTGCACACTTGCACTCGGTGGACACGGAGCGGGGTCACGGAGACGGTAGTCCGATGATCGGGGAGATCAGCCTGCGGATCGGGACCGCCGGTGACGGTCCCGCTCGACGTCCGAGTGCGTCGGGCGGAGCGGTCGAAGCCGCTGCGGCGGCTGCGAACGCCTCGCGTCTCGCCGTCGCCGGATCGACCCTGACGTCGTGGTTCGGGGTGACCTCGCTCGAGGCGTGGTTCTCCGACCCTCCCGAGCCGCGGTCGGCCCGGCCCCGGGTGGGCGTACCCGAGCTCCTCGAGCTGTCCGACCACGTGCTCGCGTTCGAGGACAACCGTCCGCCGCGGCTGGGCCTGGCGACGGCAGACGGGTCCGGTGGGCTCGTGGACTTCCGCTCGACCTACGACCTGTTCCGGCCTGATGTCAGCACGCTGCACTCGGCGCTGGCCCACGGAGGCGCGCTCGTGCTGACCGGCGTCGAGCGCTGGCACCCCGCGCTGCTGGAGCTCGCGACCGCCGTGACCGTCACGTCGCTGGCGCCCGTGTCGGTCGACCTGCTGCAGCTCGGACCCGGAGCCGCCGCCGAGCTCATGACGACCGCGGAGGCCGACTGGGTCCTGGTTGCCGTGGACCCGGTGGCTGCGGACACCGGGGATGGGACCGTGGACCTCCCCGCTGGCTCTGCGATCGCAGCGGCCTGGTCGGGCACCGACCGGCCGATCGCCGTGCACTCGTCCTCACCTGCCCTCGTGCTGCGGGTGCAGGTCGCCCGGCGGACGATCGACGACGTGGCGGCCGCGGTCACCTCCGTGCGTTCACGGCACCATCCGCTGCTCCGGGCCGACCTGCCGTTCGACACGTCGGATCCGGTCGTCTCCTACGGCGGTTCGCCGTTCGACCGACCCGACGGCTTCGCCGGCATCGCGGCGGGCACCGCCCCCGCGGGCTCGGTGTCGCCCGCCGGTGCCGGCGACGTGTCCCCCGACGCCGGCCCGCTCCGGCTGACCGACGCCCTGGCCGTGTTGGCAGGTGCGGATCGACGGGTCCGGATCGCGGCGCCCACCGGCTGGTGGATCGACGCGGATGGCGACCTGGTGGTCGGCACGTCGCGGTTGGCTGGTCCGCCCGAGCTCCTCGAGCGGGTCGCCGAGCTCGCGGACGGCAGCTGGCATTCCTCCGCGGGCTGGTCCGGCTCCTGCGGTCAGAGCGGGGTCGCGGCGCTGGCGTCGCTCCTCGCCGCCGGGCTGATCGAGATCGCCGGGGGTGCACGTGACTGAGGCGGTGGTGGAGCCGGTCGCGCCCGAGGTGTCGGGCATGCACCTTGCGTCCGAGGAGCACCCACTCGAACGGGGTCTTGCCCTCGCCATGGGGCGTTCCCGCCGGTCCGCCGAGGAGACCCTGTCGCGATGGTTCCCCACCTTGGGGCTCGGAGCGCTGGCCCAGACCACCGACGCGGCGACCATGCAGCTCGCTCCGGTCGGCGACGAGGTGCTCGCCGGGCCGCTGCCCACCCCGGCGACGCTGGACCGGCTCGCCGAGGTGTCGTTCGGTCCGGGAGCGGTGCGGTTGGTGCGCGACCAGGACTTCCTGCCCGACGGCGCCGCGCTGGTCACCCGAGGCGGCCCCGGCGCCCGGTCGTTCCTGGACGTCGGCCGAGTCGCGGCCGCGCTGCACGAGGGCTACACGGCCGTGTTCGACGGGATCGACCTCCGGGACGGACCGTCCATGGTGGTGGCGGAGACCGTCGAGCGGGTGTTCGGCTGTCCGGTCAACACGCACGGCTACCTGAGCGCGCGGCCCACGCCGAGCTTCGGAGCCCACTGGGA
>JAEZAI010000457.1 GCA_023427825.1 Actinomycetes bacterium | reverse complement strand
GATCGAGCCGCCGATCAGGAACTTCTGCCAGCGCACCTTGCGCAGCGACACCACCAGGAACACCGGCCAGAAGAAGTAGAACCACTCCTCGACCGACAGCGTCCACAGGTGCAGCAGGTATCGCGGGGTCTCGGAGTCCCCGAAGCCGAAGAAGCCCAGGAACAGCTGGTAGCTGTACAGCGCGGCGGCGACGATCTCGGCCCAGATGCTGGGGTGCTCGCGCCCGATGAAGATGGCCGCGAGCACGTACACGCCGATCACCGTGTACATCGCGGGGAACAGCCGGAGGATGCGCCGGTGGTAGAAGCCGCGGAAGCTGACCAGGCCCTCGCGGCGCTTCTCGTCGAGCAGCAGGTTCGTGATCAGGAAGCCCGAGAGCACGAAGAAGACGTCGACGTTGATGACGCCGCCCTCGTAGTACTGCTCGAAACCGAAGTGGTAGAACATGATCGCGATCACGGTGATGGCCCGCATGCCGTCGAACGCCGGCTCGTAGGTCATCGGGGGCGCGTCGATCGTGATCGGCCCCTGGGTCGCGGTGGGCTCCGGAGCGGCGGCGGTCATGGCGTCCGCTCGAACTTCTTGGCGAACCGCGTGTCCTTGATGTGCAGGAAGCGCCGTTCGATGTAGCGGTACGACAGCAGGCCGAGGCCGATCCCGGCCGCGCTCGCGACCAGCCCGAGCGCCAGCTTGCGCACGCCGTAGCTCTCCGAGATCAGCGGCAGGAACGGCAGCAGGCCGAGCACGTGCCACAGGTAGATGCCGTAGGACCGCTGCCCGAGCCAGCGCGCCGGCGCGACCGAGAACGCCCGGGAGTACCAGGACTCCTGACGGAAGTAGCCGTCGAGCACGACCACGCCGATCCCGAGCAGCGCCACCTGGTAGAGCGTGCCGCCGAACAGCGAGGTGACGCCGGGCGGGGCCGGCTTGGTCACGAGCAGCGTGAGCCCGAAGAGGAACCAGCCGACGTACCCGCCCACCGCGAGCAACCGCCGGATGTGGTCGGGCACGGGTCGCGGGATCCAGCGGGCGACGAACGCCATGAGGCAGCCGTAGACGATCATGTCGGGCCGGACGGCCGCGATGCGGTAGACGACGCCCTGCCAGGTGATGTGACCCTCGTCGACGAACTTCGGTTCGGGCCCGTCGCTCGCGGTGATCACGTGCTGCAGTCCCGATCTCAGGGCGAAGAACACGACGATGAACGCGATCGCGCCGCTGATCAGCCAGAGGTCGGCGCGGCGGGTGGCCTTGCGCAGCGTCCGGCGCAGCAGCGGCGGCCAGAAGAAGTAGAACTGCTCCTCCACCGTGAGGCTCCAGGTGTGGCCGATCATCCCGATCGAGCCGGGGAACAGCGCCGCGGCCAGGAAGTACACGTACAGCGCGGCGCCGAGCGACTCGATCCACCAGAGGTTCGTGTCCTCGGTCGGGTGGATCAGGTTCACCGCGAGCAGCAGCACGCTGAACACGGCGATCATGGCGTACATCGCCGGGAACAGGCGCAGGACGCGCCGTGTGTAGAAGTTCCGCAGGTCGATGTCGTCGGCCCGGTTGTGCTCGTCCATGAGCAGCGTGGTGATCAGGAAGCCGCTCGCGACGAAGAACCAGTCGATGATGATCGGCGTCCCGCCGAGGAACTTCGTGATCTCGGCGTGGTACAGCACCACCTGGACGACGAACAGGCCGCGCAGCCCGTCGAACGACGGGATGTGCCCCAGCTTGGGCCCCTCGACCTTGATGAGACGCCCGTCCTGCACCGCTTCCGCCCCGTTCATGCTCCCGGCCTGGGAGCTCTCCTCGCATCCCCCGGAGGGCACGGTACCGAGGCCGCGGTCGAGGTGTCCACGGCGGACGGGTGGGCGAACCTGCCCCGGTCCGTGGTCGCCGCCGCCACGGCGGGTGCCGGGCGGCCCCCCGGCTCAGACGTCCAACGCCTCGCGGTCGACCAGGTCGGAGTGGTCGAGCAGGTACTGGCGCCGCTTGGCGACGTCGTTGCCGAACAGCGTGTCGAACAGCTCGGCGGCCTCGGTGGCGGCCTGGGCGTCGTCCATGGTCAGGCGGCGGAGGATGCGGGTGCCCGGATCCAGGCAGGTGACCGCCAGCTCCTCGACGTCCATCTCGCCCAGGCCCTTGAAGCGGACCCACTGCAGGTTCTCGGCCTTGCGGTTGCCCTTGGTGAGCTCCTCGGTGACCTGCAGCTTCTCCTCCTCGGAGAACGCGTGGATGGTCTGGTCGCCGACCTTGACCGTGTAGAGCGGCGGCTGGGCGGCGAACACCCGGCCGTCCTCGAGCAGCGGCCGCATGTAGGCGTGGATCAGCGTGAGCAGCAGGCACCGGATGTGGCTGCCGTCCACATCCGCGTCGCAGAGGATGATGATCCGGCCGTAGCGGGCGTCCTCGAGCTTGAAGTCCCGTCCGGAGCCGGCGCCGATCGCGGTGAACAGGGCCTGCGCCTCGGCGTTCTCGACCACCTGCTTGAGCGTGGACTTGCCTGCGTTGACGACCTTGCCGCGGAGCGGCAGCACCGCCATGTACTCGGCATTGCGGCCCGCCTTGGCCGGGCCGGCGGCCGAGTCGCCCTCCACGATGAGGAGCTCGGCGTCGGGCCCGTGGACCCGGCAGTCGGCCAGCTTGTCGGGCATGCCGGCCGAGGACAGCGCTGACGCCTTGCGGCGCGCCTCGAGCGTGGCCTTGGTCTGCACGCGGTTGAGCACCGCCTGCGTGAGCTTCTCCCGCAGGGCGTTGATGTGGGTCTTCTTGCCGCCGCCGTCGATCCAGTTGCCCAGGTTGTCCCGCACGACCTCGTACACGATCGACCCGATGGCGGGGGTGCCGAGCTCCTGCTTGGTCTGGCCCTTGAACTGCGGCTCGGGGAACGTGACCTTGATCGCCGCGACGAGGCCTTCCTGCACGTCGGACTTCTCGGCCCGGTCCTTGCCCGACCTGGCGAGCTTGGCCAGCTTCTTGGAACCGGCGAGCAGCGAGTCGTTGACCACCTTGGTCAGCGCCCGGTCGAAGCCGGACACGTGGGTGCCGCCCTCGGTGGTCGGGATGGTGTTGACGAAGCTGCTGAGGACGGTGTCGTAGCCCTTGACCCATCGCAGCGCGACGTCGACGGTGCACGTGCGCTCGACCAGGCTCATCTTGCCGTCGACCGGGATCTTCTCGTCGAAGGTGCCCACGCCGTGCAGCGTGATGATCTCGGTGACCGGCTCGCCGATGCTGAGCGACTCGACCAGGTCGGCCAGCCCGCCGCGGGCCAGGAACTCCTCGGGCTCGCGGCCCGGCGCCCGCTTGTCGACCAGTCGGACCTTGAGGCCCGGCACGAGGAAGCAGACCTGGGCGCAGTGGTCGCGGACGAGCTCGGGGTCGATCGACAGGCCGGGGTCGAAGATCTCGAGGTCGGGCCAGAACCGCACCCGGGTGCCGGTGCGCTTGGGCGGGATCTTGCGGACGACCTCGAGCGCCGAGCCCGGCTTGAAGTGGCCCTTGGCGTCGACCTTGCCCGGCACCCGGTGCACGAACGTGAGCCGGTGCGTGGCGCCGTCGCGGTCGACCTCGGCCACCACCTTGGCGGCGAGCGCGTTGACCACCGAGGCGCCGACCCCGTGGAGGCCGCCGGACGCGGAGTAGGCGCCGCCGCCGAACTTGCCGCCCGCGTGCAGCTCGGTGAACACGATCTCGAGGGCGGTCCGCTTGCCGTCCTTCTTGCCGATCGGGATGCCCCGACCGTTGTCGGCCACCTCGACCGAGCCGTCACGGTGGAGGGTGACCTCGATGAGGCTGGCGTGGCCGGCCGCTGCCTCGTCCACCGCGTTGTCGATCAGCTCCCACACCAGGTGGTGCAGGCCCTCGGGACCCGTGCCGCCGATGTACATGCCCGGGCGCTTGCGGACGGCGTCGAGCCCCTCGAGCAGCTGGATGCTCTTCTCGTCGTAGGAGTCGGAGCGGTTCGTCGCGGCCTTCGTGGACGCTGTCCGGGAGGAGGAGGTGCTGGCAGCCATGGCGGACCGAGTCTCCCACGGGCCTGGGACGATCCCGTGCCACCGGCGGCGTGACACGCGCCCGCCCGACACCCGATCTCGGGACGTGGGGCGCCCGTCGTGGGCGCGAGGCGTCCCGGGTTCGGGCGGTCTGCGGGTGGTGCGGTGCTCGGGACGTGTGGCGCCCGTCGTGGGCGCGAGGCGTCCCGGGGTCGGGCGGGCTGCTCAGGTGTCGGTGCCGATCTCCAGCTCGACCGGTCGGCGCACGTCGAGCCGGAACCGGCCGCGACCCGTCCGCTCGATCCGCACCGGTGCCTCCTGCTCGTCGAGGCGGCGCTTGAGCAGCAGCAGCCGGCTGTCCAGGTTGTCGCGGAAGGCCGGCAGCTCGAGGGTCGGGTCCAGGCGGACCTCGCGGTTGGTGAACTCGGTGCGGCCCTCGTCGCGCCACTGGCGCAGGAGGCTGCAGAGCACCCGACCGGCGACGCCCTTGATGAGGTAGTCGCCGTCGATGAACGTGCTGCCGTCGGTCGGGTACGAGCGGACGCGGGCCGCCGGAGCGTCCCGCTCGGGCGGGCCGGCGGGCGGGGGAGCGGGCTCGGCGTCGTCCACGGCCGCTCGGTCGGCGTCGACTGCCGCGCCCAGGACGCCGGCCAGGATCGAGAGGGCGAGCTCGTCGGTCTCGTCGAAGCACACCGGCCGTCGCGACTCGACCATGAGCACGCCGACGAGCTGACCCTGCGACATGGCCGGCACGGCGAGCCGGCTCTCGGCTCCGTCGAGGCCGGGGACGTCGATGACGGGGCCCGGGCTGCCGCCCTGGTCCTCGAAGGTCCGTCGCACCGAGCGCGAGTACTTGGCGATCTGGCGGAGGTTGCCGAACCGGACCGGCTCGCAGCGCTGCGCGGCCTCGCCGATGAAGCCCTCGCCGAACGCGATCTCGGAGCCCACGCCCTGCTCGGCGTAGCCGTGGCTGGCGATCGTGTAGAGGCTGCGTCCGTCCTCGGACACGAGGGCGAGGATCGAGTGCTCGAACCCGAACAGGTCGTCGAGCCCGTCGAGCAGGAGTCCGATCGTCCGGTCGAGATCCGCGCTGCGGGCCATCCGCGCCGCCAGGTCCGCGGTCGCCCGCAGGTGGTCCGCCGGGCGACGCGAGCGCCCACCCCACGGCTGGGCCGGCTCGGGTTTGTACGGCGGGTCGGGGACGCGCTCGAGGTCCACCACGCGATAGATGTCCGCGGCGCGGAGCCGGAAGACGTCCGACATGCCGTGGAGGGCGGCGATCAGGTCGATGTCCGCCTTCATCCGGTCGAAGACCGGGCCCCGGCGCTCGGTCCGCTCGTAGACCAGGTGGAGTCGGTACTGGTCGTAGTTGGTCGGGTCGAGCACCAGCACGCTCGCCCGCGGGTTCTCCGCCAGGTTGCGTGCGGTCTTGGACAGGAACTGGTTGGACAGCGCGACCCGCTCGTCGCCGACGCGACGCACGCGGGACAGGTAGGTCACGTTCGGGACGCCAGCGGCGTCCGCGGTCACGACGACGGCGGGGACCGCGCCGTCGAACGCCATGCGCAGGTCGTCGAGCGATGGGCGGCCGTCGCTCAACGTTCGAGCTCCTGCCCGGCGCCGGGTCCCGGCGTCTGGTCGTAGGCCTCGCTGACCTCGATCCCGCAGCGCACCAGGGTCGGCGGCACCAGTCGCGCCAGCAGCTCGGGCGGTTGGCCGTCGGAGCGGCTGACCGCGTCGGAGAACTCGGCGAAGTAGCGGGCGGACAGCTCGAGGTCGTCGGGCGTGGCCGGTGCGGTGCCGAGCGAGCGGCCCTTGAACTGCGCGGAGCGGAGCGTGGCCACGTCGGCCGCGGTCACCGCCACCGGCCGTCCGGGCGCGACGCCCTCGATGGCGGTCGGGTCGTCCGCCGGCAGGAGGAGGTGGACCACCGCGAGGCACCCGTCCGGATCGGGGTCGTCGACCTGCAGCCCCCAGGCGCGCGTCGCGTACGGCGTGCCGTCGGCGAGGGCGACCCCGACGATGAGCGCGCCGCCCTCCATCAGTCGCAGGTGGTCGGCGTCGAGCAGGTCCGGAGGTCCTTCCGCTGGCCTTCGGGACGGGTTAGCGAGTTCTTAGCAAACGGTGACGGGCCTTTCAGGAGCGGCGCCGGTCCCGAACCCCGACGATGCAGTGGTGCCGGCGACACGGACCGGCCACGAACGGGAGGAACCCCACATGACCGATCTCTTCGCCCCCACCCGGACCGCCGCCACGTCCCCGGCCGCGGGCATGACCATCACCGGCCTCGGCGAGCGAGTGCCCGCCGAGGTGCTGCGGCCGGTCGTCATCGACCTGTACCGCGACATCCACAAGGGCATCCGCTCCGAGCTGTTCGACACCGCGCTCGAGGCGGGTCGCCTGGATCCGGCCGACCGGGCCGGCCGGGCGGGCCTGGCGGGCCGGGTCCACGACGTGGTGGCGCTCCTCGAGAGCCACGCGCACCACGAGGACGGCGCGATCGAGCCGGTGCTCCAGGTGGAGCTGCCCGCGCTCGCCGAGGCGATCGCCTCGGACCACGCAGCGCTGGACGCCCGGGTCCGCGACCTCGCCGAGCAGGCGGCCGGCGCGGTCGAGGCCCGCGACGTGGAGCTGC
This sequence comes from Actinomycetes bacterium, assembly GCA_023427825.1. Lineage (GTDB taxonomy): Bacteria > Actinomycetota > Acidimicrobiia > Acidimicrobiales > Microtrichaceae > Dermatobacter. The sequence goes on along the minus strand of JAEZAI010000457.1, from coordinate 488 downwards.
GGTTCCGCACGCACGCGCTGTACCTGGAGCTCGCGGACTTCACATCGAGCTACCTGCGCCACCAGGACCTCGAGGAGCGCGTCGTGATGCCGGCGCTCGAGGCCGCGGTCGGACCGGAGCGCTGCCTGGAGATCCACACGGCCATCGTGTCGAGCATCCCGCCGGACGAGATGGGCCGGTCGCTCGCCCTGATGATCCCCGCCATGAACCTGGAGGACCGGGTCGAGCTCCTGGGCGGCATGCGCCAGAGCGCGCCGCCCGAGGCCTTCGCCGGCGTCTGGTCGCTGGTCGGCACCATGCTCGAGCCCGTCGACCACATGGCGCTCGCCCGTCGGCTGGGCCTGGACTGAGCCGCCGTCCTGCCGCTCTGGCGCCGGCTCCCGTCTCTCTCTGGCGCCGGTTCCCGTCGTCTCTCGCGCCGGTTTCCGGCTCTCTCTGGCGCCGGTTCCCGGCTCTCTCTGGCGCCCGTTACCCTCGAAGCCCCAACG
>JAEZAI010000150.1 GCA_023427825.1 Actinomycetes bacterium | reverse complement strand
CATGTCACCTGGGAAGGTCGTCATGGCTGGCGGGGCAGGATTCGAACCTGCATCTTCCTGATCCAAAGTCAGGCGTTCTGCCGTTGAACTACCCGCCAAGGGCGATGGATGCAACGTAGTTCGCCGGGTCCGGCGTGCGGCTGCTGCCCCCGGGACCGGGCGTCCGCTGCGGCCGTCGCGCCCCGACCTCACGGGGGACGGCCCGGTCCGACGTCGACTGCCCGAGGGCCCACCGTCTACCCTCACGGTTCAGCCGAGCGGGGGTGCCGATGGTGGAAGCAGCAGCAGTCGACGACGCGCCCCTCGACACCGCACCGACCCCCTCCCGCCGTCTGGGCGCCGCGGCGATCCTGGGCCTGGTGCTGCTGACCACCGTGATCGGCGGCCTCCGCTTCGCTCGGATGGACCTGGCGGGCACGGACTTCTTCGCCACCGACGAGTACTACACGTACACCACCGCGGACGGGAAGCACCTGGAGCACCTCAACATCGACATCGTCAGCTACCTGGCGATGATCGAGGACCGCCAGGGCGACGACGGCGCGTTCTACAAGATGGTCCCGTACCAGTCGTTCATCGACAACGGCGAGGTGCTCATGGGCCCGGTGGCGCCGTTCATCTACCGCCCCGCGCTGCCCTTCATCGCCTCGCTGCTCCCGATGGACGCCGCGGACGCGTTCGCGCTCGTGAACCTGGTGCTGGTCGTGGCCGGCGTGTGGTTCATGGTCGACGCGCTGGCGGTCCAGGGCCGCTCCACGCGTGCGCAGCTGATCGGCGGGCTGCTCTACGCGGTGACCCTTCCGCTGCTCGTCTTCACGTCGTCGCTCTACATCGACGGCGGCGCCATGGCCGTGTTCGTGTTCGGCTACTGGCTGGTCGCCCGGCGGTGCTGGTGGGGCCTCGCGCTGTTCTTCCCGCTGTCGTACCCGGTCAAGGAGGCACTGATCTTCCTGGCACCCTCGGCGATCGTGGCCTGGCGTGCGTCGGGCCGGTCGTTCAAGGACCCGCGCTTCGCCATCGGTGCACCGATCGTGGCGGTCGCGTGGGTGGCCTCGGCCGTCCTGGTCCGCATCACGGCGCCCGACCCCACGTACTCGTTCAGCGTGCTGCCGAAGCTCAACTACATCGGCAACAACCTGGCGAACCCCAAGAGCGCCCTGTTCTTCCTGATCGGCAGCGCCACGATCTTCGTTCCGGCGCTCGTGTGCCTCTACCGGATGTGGCAGCAGGACGGACCGCGCGGCGCCTTCGACCGGGCCGGACCCGAGATCACCGGCGTGGCCATGTACGTGCTGGTGAACCTCTACTCGATCGCCTCGACGGACCTGACGCTGCGGACGGCCTGGCTCTTCTGGCCGTTCGGCATCTCGCTCGCCGCGCTGCTGGGCGACGAGCTGGCACGGTCACGGACGCCGTGGACCAAGGCGCTCAGCACGGCCGGTCCGGCCACCTGAAGCCCGCCACCCGGGCACGGCCGCGTGACCGGGGCGACCTGAGCACGGCCACCTGAGCACGGCCGCCTGCGTGCGGCCGCCTGCGTGGGCTGTCCGGCGCGCTCGCCTGCGTGCGCCGTCCGGCGCGGCCGGTCCCGGCGCCGGACGTGGGCCCGTCGGGACGCTCAGCAGCTCCGGCCCAGGATCCCGGCCAGCCGCTCGGCCACGATCGGCCAGCTGTAGTTGGCCGTGACGAACTCCCGGGCCCGGCGGCCGAGCTCGGCGCGACGGTCGTCGTCGGCCAGCAGCTCCGCCGTCCTCGCCGCGAACTCCGCCATGTCGCCGGCGGTCTCGATCTCGACGCCCGGCGTGGCACCGATCGCGTTGTTCACCAGGTCCGAAGTCACGCACGCCATGCCCATGGCCATGGCCTCGAGGACCTTGTTCTGCTGGCCCGCGCCGGTGAACAGGGGCGCCACCATCACGCGCCCCTCGGCGTACCCGGTGCGGATGTCGTCGAGCCAGCCCCGCACCTCCACGCCGTCGCCGGCGAGCGCCAGGACCGACCGCGCCGGGCGGGCGCCGGCGAGCAGCACGCCCGTGCCGGGCCGCAGCTCCCGCAGGCGGGGCAGCACCTCGCCGACCAGACGCCCCGACGCGACCACGTTCGGTCGGTAGCCGAGGTTGCCGATGAAGCACACGTCCACGCTCGGCGCGGCGTCGATCGCGCCGGGTCGGAAGTACTCGGTGTCCACGCCGTTCGTGACGACCTCGACCGGCAGGCCGTCGGGCACCTGCAGCAGGTCCCGGTCCTGCTCCGAGATGATCACCCGGTGGTCGAACCACTCGGCCGACGCGTGCTCGTACGCCGCGATCCGCACCGCCTCGCGCCGCATCACCGCACGGAGCGGCCACGGCGCCGTGCCCGACCGCCGCCAGGTGATCGCGGAGAACGTGTCCTGGTAGTCGATCGTGGTCGGCACGCTCAGGTCCCGCCCGTACTGCGCCGTGCGGATCAGCTGGCAGAACACCGCGTCGGGCCGCTCCTCGGCCACCACCCGCTCGACGGTCTCCCGCACGCGCACCGAGTCGAAGTAGCCGACCTGCAGCGGGCGGCCCGCCCACAGGGCCGTGCCCACGCCCACCAGGCGGGGTACCCGCCCGAGCGGCACCACGTGGATCGACGAGCAGAACGGCAGCTGCTCCATGTCCGCGGCCGGGACCTCGCCGTCGGACACCGCCACGAGCACGATCTCGTGGCCGGCCGCGGCCATGTGCCGCATCTGGTGGAAGACCCGGAGCTTGTCGCCCTTCTCGAGCGGGTACGGGAACCGGGACGTGACGACGACGAACTTCACCGGACGGGCGGGTTCACGTGCGAGGGCCTCCTGGGGTGCCGGTGGGAGCCACCGGCACCGGGGTCACCCCGTCAGCGTCGGCGGCCGAGCAGCGTCGGAATCGTACGCAGGCTGATGACCAGGTCCCGCCACAGCGACCAGTTCTCGATGTAGCGGTTGTCCAGGCGGACCCGGGTCTCGATGCTCGAGTCACCCCAGTAGCCGTTGACCTGCGCCCAACCGGTGATGCCGACCGGCACCCGGTGACGCTCGTGGTAGTCGTCGATCTCGGACCCGAACTGCTCCACGAAGTGCGGGCGCTCCGGGCGGGGACCGACGAGCGACATCTCGCCCCGGACCACGTTGAGCAGCTGCGGCAGCTCGTCCAGGTGGGTCGGGCGCAGGAACCGGCCGACCTTGGTCACCCGGTCGTCCGTGTCGACCGACCACTGCGTGGCCGAGTCGTCGTTGACCTTCATGGTCCGGAACTTGAGGATCTCGAACGGGGTGCCGCCGATGCCGATCCGCACCTGGCGGAAGAACACCGGGCCCGGGCTCGTGAGCTTGACGGCGTGCGCGCAGGCCAGGAGCACGGGAGCGGTGAGCACGATCAGCAGGCTGGCCGCGACCAGGTCGAAGGCCCGCGTGGCCGGCCACAGGTGCGAGGCGGTGCCCGGACGGCGGACCGGCACGAGCGGCAGGCCGTCGATCTCGTGACCGACGTCCTCGTGGCTCACGCCGAGCTCGAACAGGCGGGGCACGGCGTAGAACTGCACGCGGTCGTCGTGGCAGCGGCGCACGATGTGGACCAGCTCGGCCTCGGGCGTGGCGCCGAACGCCAGCACGACGTGGCGCACGCCGGGCAGCTGCAGGATGGCCGGCAGGTTCTCGGGCCGGCCGACGAGCGGCAGGTCGTCCTGGTCGTCGAAGCGGTCGACGAAG
>JAEZAI010000446.1 GCA_023427825.1 Actinomycetes bacterium | reverse complement strand
CGCCGCGTCCCCCTCGCCCGTCCCCGTCGGCGACGACGTCCCGCGTGCGCTGCCCCGCACCTGGACGTTCGGCGACCGGGTCTTCCGGGGCATCTCGGGACTCGCAGCGGCGACGTGCCTGGCGATCATGGCGACCGCCGCGGTGTTCCTGACCGTGAAGGCGCTGCCGGCGCTGTCGGAGTCCAGTGTCAAGGACTTCCTCACCACGTCGGACTGGCGCCCGTCGGAGGGCAGCTTCGGGGTCGGCGGCATCCTCGTGAACACCGTGCTGATCGCGGCGGTGGCGCTCGTCATCGGGGTGCCCCTGGCGCTCGGCCTGGCGCTGTTCATCAACGAGTACGCACCGGGCCGGGTCCGGGGCGTGCTGACCAGCGCCGTCGACCTCCTCGCCGCGATCCCCAGCCTGATCTTCGGCATGTGGGGCTTCTTCGCCCTGCAGGGTCCGCTGATGGGGGTGTCGGAGTTCCTGGCGTCGCACTTCAACGCCATCCCGCTCCTGCGCCTGACCGAGCCGGACTCGTCGGTGTCGCAGTCGACGTTCATCGCCGGCGCCGTGGTCGCGTTCATGGTCGTGCCGATCATCACCTCGGTCTCCCGCGACGTGATGGCGCAGGTGCCCCGGGTCCAGTGCGAAGGCGCGTTGGCGCTCGGCGGGAGCCGCTGGGGGATGATCAGGGCGGTCGTGCTGCCGTTCGGTCGGAGCGGCATCGTCGGCTCGGTCCTGCTGGGCTTCGGTCGTGCCCTCGGCGAGACCATCGCCGTGGTCCTCGTGATCACCGTCGTCGACCAGCCGAACCTGCACATCCTCGAGCAGGGGAGCGGGTCGATCTCGGCGCTCATCGCGACCAAGTTCGGCGAGGCCTCCGGTCTCGAGATCAACGGCCTGATCGCCGCCGGCCTGGCGCTCTTCGTGCTGACGCTGGTCGTGAACCTGGTGGCCCGCACGATCGTGGCCCGCGCCCGGATGGCCGTCTGATGACCGTGATCGACAAGCGCGACCTCGATCGGCGCGCCACCCCGGTCGGGGAGCCGGAGGACCCGGGTCCGGACCTGGGCCGGCCCGGCGTCGTTCGACGGGGCGACGCAGTCCCGCCCGCACCCGCGTCGGCCCCATGGCCGCCCGTGGTGGACGAGCCGGTCCGGCCCCGCATCCTGTCGCGAAACGACCGGATGGACTACCTGCTCGCCGTCGGCTCCGGTCTCGCCTTCGCCTGGGCCCTGTGCGCGTCCATGGACTGGACCCACCCGCTCACGTTCGGGTCGTGGGGGCTGATGTGGTTCCTCGGCGCCGTGTACCTGCTGGCGCGGGACCGCACGAGCAGGGTCGTCGCCAAGGACCGGCTGATGACGACCCTGATCTGGGTCTGCGGCGCCATCGCCGTCGGCGTGCTCGTGTGGATGTGCACGTTCGTCCTCATCAAGGGTCTCGGCGGGCTCGACCTCGACTTCTTCACCCAGGACCTGTCGGAGGTGGGGCCGCTCGACGCCGGCGGCGGCGCCTTCCACGCGGTGGTCGGCACGCTGGAGCAGATCGCCATCGCGACGGTGATCGCCGTGCCGATCGCCATCCTCACCGCCGTCTACCTCCACGAGGTGAAGGGCCGCCTCGCGGTCCCGGTCCGCTTCGTCGTCGACGCGATGAGCGGCCTGCCGTCGATCGTGGCCGGCCTGATCGTGTTCACGATCTGGGTGAACGAGGGCCACGGGTTCTCCGGCGCCGCCGCCGGCGTCGCGCTGGCCGTGATGATGATCCCGATCGTCACCCGCACCAGCGAGGAGATCCTCCGGACCGTCGACGACGGCCTCCGCGAATCCGCCCTCGCCCTCGGGGCGCCGCAGTGGCGGAGCGTCATGCGGGTCGTCCTGCCGACGGCCCGCTCCGGGCTGATCACGGCGTCGATCCTGGGCGTCGCCCGGGGGATCGGCGAGACCGCCCCCGTGCTGCTGACCGCCTTCGGCAGCACGGCCACCAACTACAACCCCCTCACCTCGCCGCAGGCGGACCTGCCGCTGTTCGTGTGGTCGCTGCTCCGGCAGCCGAACGACCGCCAGATCGGACGGGCCTGGACGGGCGCACTCGTGCTCATGCTCCTCGTGCTGGTGCTCTTCGTCGCCGCCCGCTGGATCGGGGCCCGCGGCGCCAGGGCGCGCGGGGCGACGCGATGACGATCGGAGGTCCCTCGTGACCGATGCTCCCGCCCACCCGGGTCTCGTGCCGCCGCCCCTGCCGCCATGGCTCGCGACGGGCGTCGGCCCGCCGCCGCCCTACGCGCCTCCAACCCCGGGGGTCCCGGCGCCCCCGCCCGTCCACCACCCCGTGGACCCGGTGACCGTGCCGCCGACCCCCGGCCCGCACGACGGCCCGTCGCTCTGGGACCCGGTCACCATCACCGACGTGCCCGAGGTGTCGGTCGAGCACGCCGCCCGGCTCGACGTGACCGACCTCAGCATGTGGTTCGGTGGACGGAAGGTCCTCGAGCGCTGCTCCCTGTCCGTCGAGCCGACCGAGGTCACCGCGCTGATCGGGCCGTCGGGGTGCGGGAAGTCGACGTTCCTCCGGGCGCTCAACCGGATGCACGAGCTCGTGCCCGGCGCTGCGCTGTCCGGCCGCGTCCTGCTCGACGGCCTGGACATCTACTCGGAGGAGACGAACGCGACCGAGGTGCGCCTGCGGATCGGGATGGTGTTCCAGAAGCCGAACCCGTTCCCCGCCATGTCGATCGCCGACAACGTGCTCGCCGGTCTCGGGCTCGCCGGCATCTCGGTGCCGGACCCGGACGAGCTGGTCGAGACCTGTTTGCGACGGGCGGGGCTGTGGAACGAGGTCAAGGACCGCCTGGGCGAGGGCGGCATGTCGCTCTCGGGGGGTCAGCAGCAGCGGCTGTGCATCGCCCGGTCGCTGGCCGTGAGCCCCGACGTCCTCCTGATGGACGAGCCGTGCTCCGCGCTCGACCCCATCTCCACCCGGGTGATCGAGGAGACGATCCGCGAGCTCTGCCACGACATCACGATCGTGATCGTGACCCACAACATGCAGCAGGCCCAGCGGGTCAGCGACCAGTGCGCGTTCTTCCTCGTCGAGGAGCTCGGCCAGCCCGGTCGCATCATCGAGGTCGGCGACACGCAGCGGATGTTCAGCGACCCGTCCGACCCGCGGACGCTCGACTACGTGAGCGGGCGGTTCGGGTGATGCGCACCGTCGTCCGAGCGCTGCTGGTGGTCGGCGTGCTCGCCGCCACCTCCTTCGTCGCCGTGCCGGGTGCGTCCGCCGACGGCCCGATCATCACCGGCGGCGGCTCCTCCTTCGTCGGGCTCCTCATGGACCAGTGGAAGGCCGACGCCGCCAACCCGCCCTACAAGTTGAGCGTCAACTACAGCGCCACCGGCTCCGGCTTCGGTCGCGAGCGCTACATGTCGGGTGCGCTGGACTTCGGTCAGAGCGACATCCAGTTCCTGCCCGACGAGCAGGGCACGCTCAACGGTTCCGGGCGCAAGGACTTCGTCTACGTCCCGGTCGCGGCGGGTGCCGTCGCCTTCATGTTCAACGTGGTCGGCACCAACGGCCAGCGCATCACCGACCTCAAGCTCACCCAGCGGGAGGCGTGCCGCATCTTCACCGAACCCGGCATCAAGTGGAACGACCCGGGCATCGCGTCGACGAACCCGGGTGCGCCCCTGCCGGACCGGGCGATCCGGCCCGTGGTGCGCGACGACCGGGCCGGCACCAGCTACGTGCTGAGCGAGTTCTGCATCGCCCGTGCCCCCGACGTCTGGAAGAGGTTCCAGACCACCATCGGCGGCGGGCCCTTCGGTCAGGACCAGTACCTCGCCCAGGGCAAGCCGATCTCGGTCTGGCCGCGCGGCTTCGGCAGCGTCAGCGCCGCCTACAGCTCCGACGGCATCGCCAAGTCCGTGGCCAACGGCTCCACCGGCGCCGACTCGATCACCTACATCGAGACCGGCTTCAAGACCATCACGAAGCTGCCCGTGGCCTCCGTGCAGAACGCAGCGGGCGTCTTCACGCCGCCGAACCCGGCGAACTCGACGGTGGCGCTCGCCTTCGCGTCGGCGCGCGGCAACGGCACGTTCGAGCTGAGCTACGGCGGGACGGACCCGCGGGCGTACTTCCCGTCGACCTACTCCTACGCCATCGCCCAGACAACCGGGTTCAACCCGGAGAAGGGCAAGGTGCTGGCCACCTTCCTCAACTACGCCGCGTGCCAGGGCCAGCGACGGGCGGAGCCGCTGTTCTACTCGCGGCTGAGCGTGCCGCTCGTCGACATCGCGCTCGACGCCATCGCCAAGATCCCGGGCGCGCCGGCCCGACCGGCCACGGCGTCCTGCAACGCGCCGGCGCAGGTGCAGACGCAGAACGCGCCGGCGGCGGC
>JAEZAI010000441.1 GCA_023427825.1 Actinomycetes bacterium | reverse complement strand
GTGCCGGTGGCCCCGGCGGGACCGCCTTCGAGCAGGGTGGCGCCGGCGGCAACGGCGGTGCGGGCGGTCGCGGCGGCAACTCGGGTGGTGGCGGCGGCGGTGCCGGCGGACCGGCCATCGGCGTGCTCCGCACGGGGTCCTCGGCGACGCTCACCGGATGGAGCTTCACCGGCGGCGCCGGCGGTCCGGGCGGTGCAGGTGGCACCACCGGCGTGGCCGGTGCTGCGGGCGCGACCGGTCCGGTGCTCGCCCAGCTGACGCTGTGATCGAGCCCCTCCGGGGGCACGTGGGGAGATGATCGATGGCGGGGACCTCCGGGTCCCCGTCGTCGCGTCGGAGTGGCTACCGTGCCGCCCATGACGGAACAGGAACTTCGGGGGACCGCCGCGCTCATCACCGGCGGCGGGAGCGGCATCGGGCTCGAGAGCGCGCGGCGCCTCGTGGCCGACGGGGCGGCGGTCACGATCATGGGTCGGACCGAGGAGCGGTTGCGCGACGGCGTGACGGCCCTGGAGGCCGCGGCGCCGACCAACGGGCTCGTGCGCTTCGTGGTCGGCGACGCCAAGTCTGAGGAGGACGTGGAGCGGGCGGTCGCAGTGGCGACCGAGGCGACCGGCGGGCTCGACTTCGCGGTCGCCTCCGCGGGCCGGGGCGGGCTGGGGCCGATCATCACGACGCCGCTCGACGAGTGGACCGACATCATCGCCACCAACCTCACCGGCACGTTCCTGCTCTTCAAGCACGCCGGCTCCGCGATCGCCGGGACCGGTGGGGGAGCGATGGTCGCGATCTCGTCGATCGCCGCCGCGGTGACGCACCCGTTCATGGGCCCGTACTGCGTGTCCAAGGCCGGCATCGACATGCTCGTCCGCCAGACCGCGGATGAGCTCGGTCGTGCCGGTGTGCGCGTCAACGCGGTGCGGCCCGGCATCGTCGAGACGGACCTGGTGTCGATGGTCATGGACGACGAGCAGGTGATGGGCAGCTACCTGGACAACATGCCCGTCTCGCGGTCCGGCACCGTCGAGGACATCGGCTCGGTCGTCCGGTTCCTGCTGGGCCCGGACTCGTCGTGGGTGACCGGCACCTCGGTCAGCGTCGACGGCGGCCACCACCTCCGCCGGGGCCCCGACTTCGAGCCGGCGGCGCGAGCGTTCTTCGGCGACGACGCGGTCGAGGGCCGCGTGGGCGGGTCGGCGAGCTGATGACCCTCACCGAGCGTCCCGACGTCGACCTGCTCGACGGCGCCTTCTACGTCGACGACCCGTACTCGGCGTACGCGTGGATGCGCGAGCTCGAGCCGGTCTACTGGGACCCCATCAACGAGCTGTGGGGCATCGCCCGCTACGACGACGTCGTCGAGGTCGAGAAGCACAAGCACCTGTTCATCAACTCGGACCAGGAGAAGGGCGGCTACCGGCCCAACATCCCGGCCGACCCGGCGATCATCGGCCTGGACGACCCGCTGCACTCGCACCGCCGCAACCTGGTCGCCCGCCGCTTCACGCCCAAGGCCGTGTCGCGGTGGGAGGACCACGTGCGCGACACCGTGTCGGGGCTGCTCGACGCGGCGCTCGCCCACGGCGGCACGGTCGAGGTCGTCGGCGAGCTCGCCGCGCCGCTGCCGGCCGAGATGATCGGCCTGCTGCTCGGCTTCCCCCAGGAGATGTTCCCCCGGCTCGTCGAGTGGTCGGAGCGGACGATCGAGATGGGCGGCGGCCCGCGCTACCTGACGGAGACCGGCATGGTCGCGGCCATGGAGTTCGCCCAGGCGTCGGCCGAGCTCTACGAGGAGAAGCAGCGCTGTCCTGCGGACGACGTGATGACGCTGTGGACCAACGCCGAGGTGCCGGGCCACCCGTTCGGCGTGGACGAGGTGATCTCGGACTGCCTGCTGCTGCTGGACGGCGGGGCCGAGACCACCCGCACGGTCATCGCCCGCGGGATGATCGAGCTGTCGCGCCGGCCCGAGCAGTGGGCGCTGCTCCGGGAGCAGACAGACCTCACGGTCGCGGTCGAGGAGCTGATCCGCTTCGTCACCCCCATCCACAACATGTGCCGGGTGGCGGTGGAGGACACCGAGGTGGCCGGCACACCGATCGCCGCGGGTCAGCAGCTGGTGCTGATGTACTCGTCGGCCAACCGGGACCCCGAGCACTTCGACCGTCCTGAAGAGCTCGATCTCACCCGGCACCCCAACCACCACCTCGCGTTCGGGTTCGGGACCCACTTCTGCCTGGGCTCGTCGCTCGCACGGCTCGAGATCCGGATCTTCTTCGAGGAGCTGCTGGCTCGCGTGGGCGAGCTGCGCGTGGACGAGTCCTCCATCGAGGAGATGCCGAACGCCTTCGTCTACGGCCTCCGCTCGGCCCGGATGGACCTCACGCCCGTCTGAGCCGGCGGGCGGCGCGCCCGGTCAGATGCCGAGCGCCCGCCGAACGGCGGCGCGGAGCTCCTCGCGGATCTCGTCGGCGTCGATGTCGTTCAACGGGGCGTCGCCCATGGGCGCCATCGCGAGCGACACGCCCATGGCCGCGGCCATGCGGATCCGGCGGCGCGGGTCGATCTCGGCGTTGCCCAGGATCGTGCCGATCCTGTCGTGCAGCTCGTGGTGCTGGCTGCCCTCGTCGTGCAGGTGCTCGAACACCTCGTGGTTCCGTTCGAACAGCTGGAACAGGCGGCGGTTGTCGACCATCCAGTCGATGACGCCGCCGAGGGCCTCGGCCCACTGCTCGTCGGTCGGGGCCTCCGGGATGCCCGACACCCACTCCCGCTGGATGTCCTCGAACGGCTCGAGCAGCGCGGCCACGATCTCCGCCTTGCTGGCGAAGTGGTAGTAGAGCGCCGCCTTGGTCACGCCGACGCGCTCGGCGACCTCCCTGAGCGAGGTGCCCTCGTAACCCTTGTCGATGAAGAGGGCGGTGGCGACGTCGAGGATGCGCTGGCGGGTGCTCAGCCGGTCCTCGTCGGAGACGGCCGTACGGGACGCGGTGGAGGTGGGGCCCATGACGTGGTCCATCGTATCCGGTGGCGTTCCTACTTGACGGCCGGTCAGGGCGCGCTTACCGTGCGGTCAGTCAGTACCGACTGACCGGCCGGTCAGTCGGGGTGCGGTCGGGGCTCCCTCTGCACCCGATCGCCGGCTCCCCCGGGACGAAGGAGGTCCGCATGCCAGGAAAGATGATCGAGGCCGTGGGCCTCCGCAAGCGCTTCGGCGCCACACAGGCGCTCGACGGCGTGAGCCTCGTCGCCGAGGCAGGGTCGGTGCTCGGCGTGCTCGGCCCGAACGGCGCCGGGAAGACCACGACCGTGCGGGCGCTCACCACGCTGATGATCCCCGACGAGGGCACGGCGCGGGTCGCCGGCATCGACGTCGTGCGATCACCCGACGAGGTCCGGCGCCTGATCGGCGTCACCGGCCAGAACGCCACGCTGGACGAGCTCCTCACCGGCCGCCAGAACCTCGTGATGATCGGCGAGCTGTGCCGGCTCGGCCGTCGCGCCGCAGAGGTCCGGGCCGAGGAGCTGCTCGCGCGCTTCGAGCTGACCGACGCCGCCGACCGCACGGTCAAGACCTACTCGGGCGGCATGCGCCGCCGCCTCGACCTGGCCGCCAGCATCGTGGCCAACCCGCCGGTGCTCTTCCTGGACGAACCGACGACCGGGCTCGACCCGTCGAGCCGGGCCCGGATGTGGCAGGTCGTCCGCGAGCTGGTCGCCGACGGCGCGACGGTGCTCCTGACCACCCAGTACCTCGACGAGGCCGACGAGCTGGCCGACCGGATCGTGGTCGTCGACCACGGCCGCGTGATCGCCGAGGGCACGGCGTCGGAGCTCAAGGCGCGCATCGGCGGCGAGCGCCTGGTCGTCCGGCTCAGTGCTGCCCATCCCGAGGCCGCAAGCGTGCTGGTCCCGTTCGTCCAGGGCGAGGTCGCGGTCGGCGACTCCGACCGGAGCCTGTCGGCGACCATCCAGCCCGTCCCGGGACTGGTCACCTCCCTCGTCCGGGCGCTCGACGACCGCGGCATCGCGGTGGACGACGTCCAGATCCACTACCCCTCGCTCGACGAGGTGTTCTTCACGCTGACCGGTCGTCCTCCCGCCGAGGACGACACCGACCCCGCCGGAGCCGCTGCATGACCGCCACCCTGATCCCGACCGCGCCGGACGTCCGGCCGAACCCCGTCCAGGAGGGCGACGGTCGCCTGCGCCGGTGGATCGCCGACAGCTGGATCATGACCCGTCGCAACCTGGTCCACATCTCCCGTGAACCCATGCAGCTGTCGGACGTCACCGTGCAGCCGGTCCTGTTCACGGTGCTGTTCGTCTACATCTTCGGTGCCGCGATGGTCCTCCCCGGCGGGGCGGACGTGAAGGACTTCCTGGTCCCGGGTCTGCTCGCGCTGAACCTCACGACCTCGTCGGTGGGCACCGCGATCGGGTTGACGCAGGACCTGCACACCGGGGTGATCGAGCGGTTCCGGACGCTGCCGATGCGCCCGGCGTCGGTCCTCACCGGACGGTCCGTGTCCGACTTCCTGTCGGCGTCGGTGTGCACCGCGTTCGTGCTCCTGACCGGCCTGCTGGTCGGATGGAGGCCGTCGAGCGACGTCCTGGGCGTCGCTGCGGGCATCGGGGTGGCGCTGCTCTTCGCGTACTCGCTCAGCTGGGTGTGCGCCTGCCTGGGGCTGCGGTCGGGCGATCCCGAATCGGCGCAGGCCCTGGCGTTCCTGTTCGTGTTCCCGCTCGCCTTCGTGTCCAACGCGTTCGCGCCCACCCAGGCCATGCCCACCGTGCTCGCGACGATCGCGGAGTGGAACCCGGTGAGCGCGGTCACCGCAGCCGTGCGGGAGCTGTTCGGCAACCCCAACCCGTCGGCGCTCGTCGACGCGTGGCCGATGCAGCACCCGGTGCAGGCGACCCTGCTGTGGAGCATCGCCATCCTGGCGGTCTGCGTACCGCTGGCCACCCGGATGTACCGCAACCGCACCGCCGACTGAGCGTGCGGTCCTGCCTGTCACCGATCGCTGTCACACGTCGCTGTCACACATCGAGGTCGTCGTCCGTCGTACGGGCATGGAGCTTGCACCGACCGACCAGGACCAGACCCGTCTCCCCCTGCCCGATCGGGCCGACGTGGTCGTCGTCGGCGCCGGGCTGGCGGGCCTGACCGCCGGCACCGTCGCCGCC
>JAEZAI010000019.1 GCA_023427825.1 Actinomycetes bacterium | reverse complement strand
CCGCTCGATCCTCGGTCCGACGTCCACACCCGGGCGGACGCCACGACCGTCGCCCTGCGACGCGTCCTCCGGCGCCTGCTCGCCGGTTGACGAGCTCGCTGGCTGCTGGCCCACGGCCTGACCGTTGGCGCGTTTCCGGCGCCTCGGTGAACGAGTCGTGCCACGATCGGACGCCGTGAGCGACGTCGCAGACACAGAGACCCCGTTCCCCCGGCTCCCCCGCCAGGACGCCCTGCCGTTCCCACCCACGCCGTCGGCCTCCGTCGCGGGACGCACCATGCAGGAGTCGACCTACGAGGCACGGGTACAGCCCCGGCGACTTCCCCAGGATGCGCCGAACATCCTGGTGGTCCTGATCGACGACGCCGGGCCGGGTCTCCCGTCCACCTTCGGCGGCGAGGTCCGCACCGACACGCTGACCCGAGTGCGTGACCACGGCATCAGCTACAACCGGTTCCACACCACCGCCATGTGCTCGCCGACGCGGGCCTCGCTCCTGACCGGGCGCAACCACCACCGGATCGGCAACGGTCAGATCGCCGAGCTGGCGAACGACTGGGACGGCTACTCGGGCCACATCCCGACCAGCACCGCACTGGTCGCCGAGGTGCTCACCGACTACGGCTACTCGACCGCGGCGTTCGGCAAGTGGCACAACACGCCCGCCGAGGAGACGACGCCCGCCGGGCCGTTCCACAACTGGCCGACCGGGAAGGGCTTCGAGTACTTCTACGGCTTCCTGGCGGGCGAGGCGTCCCAGTGGGAGCCCAACCTCGTGCGCAACACCACCAGCGTGCTGCCGCCCAAGCGGCCCGACGAGGGCTACCACCTCAGCGAGGACCTGGCCGACGACGCCATCCGGTGGCTGCACCAGCACAAGGCGTTCGAGGCCGACAAGCCGTTCTTCATGTACTGGGCGAGCGGCTGCCTCCACGGACCCCACCACGTCATGAAGGAGTGGGCGGATCGCTACGCCGGCAAGTTCGACGACGGCTGGGACGCCTACCGGGAGCGCGTCGTCGAGCGGGCCCGGGCGCAGGGCTGGATCCCCCGGGACGCCGAGCTGACCGAGCGCGACCCCAACCTGCCGGCCTGGGACGACATCCCCGAGGACGAGAAGCCGTTCCAGCGCCGTCTGATGGAGGTGGCCGCGGGCTACGCCGAGCACGTGGACGTCCAGGTCGGCCGGCTCCTCGACGAGGTCGAGGCCCTCGGGTACGGCGACGACACGCTGGTCGTCTACATCTGGGGCGACAACGGCTCCTCGGGCGAGGGCCAGAACGGCACGATCAGCGAGCTGCTCGCGCAGAACGGCATCCCGACCACCGTCGACATGCACATCAAGGCGCTCGAGGAGCTCGGCGGCCTGGACGTGCTGGGCTCACCCAAGACCGACAACCAGTACCACGCCGGTTGGGCCTGGGCGGGCAGCACGCCGTACAAGGGCATGAAGCTGCTGGCGTCGCACCTGGGCGGGACGCGGAACCCGATGGTCATCCGCTGGCCGTCCCGGATCGAACCGGACCCGGTGCCCCGCACGCAGTTCCACCACTGCAACGACCTGGTCCCCACCATCTACGAGGTCCTCGGCATCACGCCGCCGCTCGAGGTCCGCGGGGTGGCACAGCAGCCGCTCGACGGCACGAGCTTCGCCTACACCTTCGACGACCGCGACGCCGAGGGCCGGCTGCGCACCCAGTACTTCGAGATCATGGGCAGCCGGGCGATCTACCACGACGGATGGATGGCCTCCGCGTTCGGGCCGAGGACGCCGTGGATGCCCGGCAAGCCGCCGGGCATCGAGGACTGGACGCCGGACCAGGACACCTGGGAGCTGTACGACCTGGACGAGGACTGGACCCAGGCGCACGACCTGGCCGACGAGCACCCCGAGAAGCTGGAGCAGCTCCGCGAGGTGTTCGCGATCGAAGCGGCGCGCAACAGCGTCTACCCCGTCGGCGGCGGGCTGTGGGTTCCCGTGTACCACCCGGAGCTGCGCATCTCGACGCCCTACCGCGAGTGGAGCTTCACCGGCGACATCGTCCGGATGCCCGAGTTCTGCGCGCCGGCGCTCGGCAACCGCGCCAACTCGGTCGTCATCTCCGCCGACGTGCCCGAGCGCACCAGCGGCGTGCTCTACGCGCTCGGCGGCAACGGTGGCGGCCTGACGTGCTTCATGGACGAGGGCCACCTGTGCTTCGAGTACAACCTCTTCATCCTCATGCGGACCAAGATCCGCACCGATCAGCCGATCCCCACCGGTCACGTCTCGATCGGGATCGAGACCGTCTACGCGGACCCTCGACCGGGCGGCCCGCTCGACATCACGATGACGGTCGACGGCGCCACCGTCGCCACCGGCCAGGTGCCGGTCAGCGCGCCGCTCCTGTTCACGGCCAACGACTGCCTGGACGTCGGCACCTGCCTGGGCAGCCCGGTGTCGCTCGACTACTTCGACCGCGCGCCGTTCTCGTTCGGCGGCACGATCCACACGATGGACGTCCGCTACCTGTCGTAACCACCCTTCGGGTGGATCGCGCGTACGGTCGCGGCGCAACCGAGGGGGACAGCACATGAGCACGTCCGGGACCACGCAGGGCGACCGGGTACGGGTGTTCCAGGTCGCGACCGGCAACGTCGGCAGCGAGATGATCAAGCGGATCCGCAACCAGCCCGACCTGGAGCTGGTCGGGCTGCACTGCTACTCGCCCGACAAGGTCGGCCGCGACGCGGGCGAGATCGTGGGTCTCGAACCCATCGGCGTGGTGGCCACGGGCACGGTCGACGAGATCGTCGCCGCCCGGCCCGACGTCGTCACCTTCCACGGCGTCTTCCCCGACGTCGACCTGTACGAGCAGGTCCTGACGGCCGGCATCGACGTCGTCACCACGGCCGACTGGATCACTGGCCACCACCGGGTCGCCAACCACCCGCACCCGTCCGGCCGGACCGAGCGGGCGGTCATCCAGGCGGCGTGCGAGCGCGGGGGCGCCACCTTCTACGGCACCGGCATGAACCCGGGCCTCGCGCAGATCCTGTCGATCGTGCACTCCACGGACGTGACCGAGATCGAGCGCGTCCTGTGCAAGGAGTCCGTCGACGTCAGCTGCCACCACTCGGTCGACACGTGGGTGGAGGTCGGCTTCGGGCGACCGGTCGACGACCCGGCGGTGCCGGGCATGCTCGAGAAGTACACCCGCGTGTTCGAGGACGCGGTCCGACTCATGGCCGACTGCTTCGATCTGGAGCTCGACGGGGTGCGCTTCGACTACGAGCTCGGCGAGTGCACCAAGGACGTCGACCTCGGCTGGTACCAGCTGCCCGAGGGCTCGCTCGGCGGCTGCTACCTCAAGTACCTGGGCATGGTCGACGGCGAGGCGCGCATCGAGATGCACCTGGAGTGGCAGATGACGCCGCACACGTCGCCCAAGTGGGACATCCAGGCCTGCTACATCACGCAGATCGACGGCGACCCGTGCATCTACTCGAAGCACCTGATCCTGCCGAAGCCGGGCACCGACTTCTCCGACGTGGCGGCGTTCGCCTCGGTCGGCATGACGGTCACCGGGATGCCCGCCCTGAACGCCATCCGCGCCGTCGTCGATGCCCCCCCGGGCATCGTGACGAGTGCGGACCTGCCGCTGCGGGCGTTCGCCGGACGGTTCGCCCCGAGCATCGCGAACCGATGAACCACCACCCCGTCGCCGCGCCGGCGGTGGACCCGCGCCCGCCGTTCCCGATCGGGTGGTTCATGGTCTGCGCCGTCGACGACCTGGCACCGGGCGCGGTGATCGAGCGCACGTGGATGGGCGACCAGGTCGTCGCCTTCCGGACCTCGTCGGGCCGTCCGGCGGTGGCCTCGGCGTTCTGCCCGCACCTCGGCGCCAACCTGGCCCGCGGCGGGACCGTGGTCGACGAATCGATCCGCTGCCCGTTCCACAGCCTCCGCTGGGATCCCGACGGCAACTGCGTCGGATCGGAGTACCCCGGCGACCCCTCCTACGGGGCCTGCCTCCGGACGTTCCCCACGATCGAGCGGTTCGGCTTCGTGTTCGCCTGGCACGACCCGGCGGCCGGGGAGCCGACCTTCGACGTGCCGGACCTGGACCTGGCCGGATGGACCGACGTCGCGGTGACCACCATCCCGATCGCCGCCCACGTCGAGACCGTCCACGAGAACGGGGTCGACTCGGTCCACTTCGGGATCGTCCACGGATTCCCGCTGTCGGACCCCGACTACGCCGACCGCGGCACGTCGTTCCACTCGGAGTTCCACTTCGCCACGCCCAACTTCCTGCGCGAGGGACCGCCGGAGATCACCACCTTCTTCGACACCGACACGCACGGCCTGGGCTACGCCCACTCGCTCAACACGGCCGAGGTGGTCGGGCTGCGCTACCGGGTCCTGCTGCTCACGACGCCGACGACCGCGGGCCATCTCGACTTCACCGTCGTCACCACGGTGCAGCGACCGACCGATGGCGAGCTCGTCGCCGGCGTGCCGGTCGGCGAGGTCGCGGACCTCATGCACCGAGGGGCGGTCGGCGGCGTCCACCAGGACGTACCGATCTGGGAGGGGCTCCGCTACGTCGAGCGACCCCGCCTGGTGAAGGGCGACGGGCCGATCCCTCGCTTCCGGCACTGGGCATCGCAGTTCCACCCGAGCGACTGACCGGTCACCACCGCGCCCCGTCTGCGCAGGGGGCCAGCGGGTAGATCCCGGCCCGTGCACGCCCAGGACCCAGAGCAGTACACACCGTCGGAGCCGCCCGGCGAGGAGCTCGGGCCCCACGAGCCCGAACGGCTCGCGGGGTACGCCGCGGTCGCTGCCGTGTACCTGCTCGCCGCCGGCGCCACGGCGACGGCGGTGCACCGGCGCCGGGCGGACGAGGCCGCCGCCCCGGCGACGCAGTGGTCCGACATCGCGCTCGTCGGGCTGGCCACCTACAAGCTGTCCCGCCTGCTCTCCAAGCAGACGGTGACGTCGCCGCTGCGGGCCCCGTTCGCCGAGTTCGTCGGACCCGGCGGCCCCGGCGAGGTCAACGTGCGTCCGGTGGGCCGGGGCTGGCGCCGATCGATCGGCGAGCTGGTCAGCTGCCCGTTCTGCCTGGACGTCTGGATCGCGAGCGCCGGGACCGCGGCGCTGCGGCTCACGCCTGGTCCGGCGCGGCTGGCCCTGTCGGCGTTCGCCGCGGTCGGCGCGGCGGACCTCCTGCAGTTCGTCCACGTGTCCCTCGAGCACCAGGCGGAGCGATGACCAGCGCCGTGAACCCGTCGACGACCGATCGCGGGCGCCCCGACCCCCACGGCCGGCACGCCACCGCCCCGCACCGCATCCCCGCCAAGGGCTGGAAGGACGTCCTCACCCGGGTGAAGGTCGAGTCCAAGCAGGACCGGGTGTCGCTGCTCGCCGGTGGCGTCGCGTTCTTCGCGCTGCTCGCCCTGGTGCCGGCGCTGATCGCCATGATCTCGCTCTACGGCCTGGTGGCGGATCCCTCCGACGTCAGCCGTCAGGTCGAGGACGTCGCGAGCAGCCTGCCGTCCTCGGCCCAGGACCTGTTGACCGAGCAGCTGGACGGCCTGGTGGACCGGTCGTCCGCGGGCCTGTCGGTCGCGCTGATCGTGTCGATCGCGCTGGCGTTGTGGTCCGCGAGCAGCGGCGTGCAGCACCTGATCGAGGCGCTCAACGCGGCGTACGACGAGGACGAGACCCGAGGCGCGATCCGGTTGCGGCTGCTGAGCCTGCTGCTCACCGTGGCCGCCGTGGTGGGCGTCGTGGTGGCCGTCGGCCTGATCGCCGGCCTGCCGGCGTTGCTCGACTCCACGGGCCTCGGCGACGCGGCGCAGACCGCGCTCAACGTGCTGCGCTGGCCGCTGCTGGCGGTGTTGTTCGCGCTCGCCCTCGGCGTGCTGTACCGGACCGCCCCGGACCGCGACCCGGCGCGCATCCAGTGGTTGTCCTGGGGAGCCGTGATCGCGACCGTCATCTGGATCGCGGCGTCGCTCCTGTTCTCGGTCTACGTCGACCGGTTCTCGTCCCTCGGCGAGACGTACGGCTCGCTGGCGGGCATCGTCGTGCTCATGCTCTGGCTGCAGCTCACGGCGGCCGCGGTGCTCATCGGGGCCGAGCTCAACGCCGAGCTGGAGCGCCAGACGGCGGCTGACTCGACGGTCGACCGTCCCGAGCCGCTCGGCCGGCGAGGCGCCGAGGCCGCCGACTCGGTCGGCCCCACCGCGGACGAGACCAAGGAGCAGGCGGCGCAGAGCTGACGGCTCCCGCCGTCGCCGAATGGTTCGGCGAGGCGCTGGGTAGCGTGCGGGCATGGGCACCGAGGTGGTCGACCGACCGGACCAGCAGCGCTACGAGCTCGTGGAGGACGGCCGCGTGCTGGGCTTCGCGGACTACCGACCGCTCGCGGGCGACGAGCTGGTGCTCGAGTTCCCGCACACCGTGATCGAACCGGCGGAGCGCGGCCGCGGACTCGGGGCGGTGCTCGTGGAGGGCGCCATGGCGGACGTTCGCCGGCGCGGGGCCAAGGTCCGCCCCACCTGCTGGTACGTCGCCGAATGGCTGGCGGGCCATCCCGACCAGCAGGACCTGGTCGCGTGACGCCCCGCCCGCGCAGCTGCCGGCGCACCGACGGTCAGGGGTAGGG
>JAEZAI010000556.1 GCA_023427825.1 Actinomycetes bacterium | reverse complement strand
TGACGGACCAACAGCGCGCGGACTCGATCGGCGCGTTCGGCAGCCGCCACGCCCGCACGCCGAACATCGACGCGCTGGCGGCCAGGGGCGTGCGCTTCACGCAGGCCTACGGCCAGCACCCGGCGTGCTCGCAGAGCCGGATCTCGATGATGACCGGCTGGTACCCCCACGTGGCCGGCCATCGCACGCTCGACCACCTCCTGCAGGCCTGGGAGCCCAACGTCCTCCGCACGCTCAGGGACGCCGGCTACTACGTGGCATGGCCCGGCGTCCGCGGCGACACGTTCGCCCCGGGTGTGACCGAGGGATCGACCGACTTCCACGGCTTCACCGTGTCGCCGTCCATCGACGCCCTGGCCGCCGGCCACGCCGAGGGCTTCCCCGAGGGGCACCGCCTGCGGAACTCGTTCCTCATCGGGCGGCTCGAGGGCCGGGACCTCCTCACGCCCGACGAGGCGGCGGTCCGGACCGCGATCGAGCTGCTCGACGGCGGACTGCCCGAGCCCTTCGTGCTCCTCGTCACGCTCCTCGCTCCCCATCCGCCGTTCGCCGTCGAAGAACCGTGGGCGTCGTTGCACGACCCGGCCGACATGCCGCCGCCGCTCCCGCCGGCCGACGGCAAGCCGGGGTTCATGGCCGAGCTGCGCTCCCGTGCCGGTCTGGACCGACTGGAGCCCGGGGACTGGGCCGACATCGCGGCGATCTACGCCGGCATGGTGTCGCGACTGGACGAGCAGTTCGGGCGCGTGGTCGCCGCCATCGAGCGGTCGGGTGTGGCCGAGCGCACCACGACCGTGTTCCACACCGACCACGGTGAGTACCTGGGCGACTTCGGACTGGTCGAGAAGTGGCCGTCGGGCCTGGACCACTGCTTGCTGCACAACCCGCTGGTGATCGCCGGACCCGGCGTGGTCGAGGGCGCCGCCGCCCCCGCGCTCGTCGAGATGCTCGACCTGCCGGTGACGCTGTGCGAGCTCGCCGGCGTGGACCTCGGACACGCCCACTTCGGGCGCAGCCTGGTGCCGTTGCTCCGCGATCCGACGCTGGCGCACCGCGACGCGGTGTTCAGCGAGGGTGGGTTCCGCATCGACGAGGCGCCGCAGAACGAGATGCCCGAGCACTTCCCCTACGTGCTGAAGGGCGCCCTGCAGCAGGAGCGACCCGATCTGGTCGGACGGGCGGTGGTCGTCAGGACCGCCGAGTGGACCTACGTGCACCGCCTCTACGAGGCCGAAGAGCTGTACGACCGCATCGCAGACCCGCACGAGACGACGAACCTGGCGACGGACCGGACCATGGCCGACACGTGCCGCTCGCTCCGGGACCGGGTGCTCGACTGGTTGATGTCGACCAGCGACGTCATCCCGCCCGTGCGCGACCCGCGGATGGAGCCGGAGCTCGTGGCCCAGCTGCTGGGCGAGACCCGATCCGACCTCCCCGTCCCGGGGTCGTAGGGACCGGGACGGGACGGCGGCGCGTCAGGGCTGCAGTTCGATCGCGACCGGGAGCGACCGCTCGCGCCACTCCGACAGATCGCCGTCGTACCGCGGCTGGTACTTGGCGAAGACCATCGCCCGTGCGGTCTCGGACCGCTCGGGGTCGTTGTCGAGCAACCGGGCCACCGACCGGCGTTGCTGCGCGTCCGGCGCGCCGATGCTGGTCTCGCACCGCGGATCGGCCTGCAGGTTGCGCACCCAGTCCGACTCCGTGCCGCCGCCCGACAGGAGGTACAGCGTGCTCCCGTCGCCGGCGTCGGCGTACCAGATCTCGATCCGGTGTGGCTGACCGGACCGTCGACCGGTGGTGGTGAGGTAGAGGTAGTCGTCGTCGGCCACTGGTGTCCTCCCTGTCGCCGCTCCTGGTAGTGCGCCCCTGTGCCTGTGCGCTCCCCTTGGTTTTGCGCCCCCGTCCTGCGTCGCGAGGCTCCGTCCGCGCAGCACCTTCCTACCCGTTCGGACCCCGAGCTCTGCGACCGGGACCTTCGCCTCTGCCGGGGATCGAGCGGCGGGCGCACGATGACGTCGAGGACCTGCGACGGCGGGCCCCGGGAGGAGGTGGACCGTGCGAGCGCTGGTGGTCTACGAGTCCATGTACGGCACCACCCCCCGCGTGGCCGACGCGGTCGCGGCCGGGCTGGCCGACGGCGGCGTCGACGCCACCGTCGAGGTCGTCACGTCGGTGGATGACGAGGCGGTCGTGACGGCGGACCTGCTGGTCGTCGGGGGGCCGACCCACGTGCACGGCATGTCCAGGGAGTCGACGCGGCACGCCGCGGCCGAGGCAGCGGAGCAGCCCGACAGCGGCCTCACGCTGGAGCCCGATGCCGAGGGACCGGGCCTCCGGGAGTGGTTCGACCGCCTGGCCGACTCCTCGGGCGCCGCCGCAGCGTTCGCCCCCCGGGTGCACAAGGCGGCGCTGCTCACCGGTCAGGCGTCCAAGGGGATCGGCCGCCGTCTGCGGCATCTGGGGCGCGGGCTGCTCGTGGAGCCCCAGAGCTTCTTCGTGACCGAGGACGACCTCGAGCCCGGCGAGGAGGACCGTGCCAGGGAGTGGGGCGCCCGCTTGGCCGCCGCGCTGGTCGGCGCCGCGACGTCGGGCTGACTGCGGGCCGGCTGGGCGGCGGGCGGGCTGAACGCAGGGGCCCGGGTCAGACGACGGCGATCGCGTCGATCTCGACCAGGCAGCCCTGGTTGAGGCCCGACACGACGTGCACC
>JAEZAI010000553.1 GCA_023427825.1 Actinomycetes bacterium | reverse complement strand
CCGCTCTCGCGGGCGTCTCCGCGCTCGTCGGCCACGCCGGCGCGTCCGGCCTTCCCGGCGCCGATCGGGACCTCGACCTCGTCGACGACCTCGCGGACCAGCAGGTCGTCGCGGGCGCGGAGCCGGTCGAGCAGTACGTCGGCCGATCCTCGCCACTCGTCGGAGATGCTGCCCACGACCCTCCCGCGGTCGGCCTCACCCGGCGTCCGGCCCCGTGCGTCGGCGGAGCATACCGGCGAGTTCGCGAGCGCTCCCCGGCAGCGTGCGAGAGTGTGGGCCGTGAGCCGTCTGGTGGTGCGACCCGGTGACCCGTTCCGCGGCGAGGTGACGATCTCCGGCGCCAAGAACTCCGCGCTCAAGCTGATGGCGGCGAGCGTGCTGGCCGAGGGCCGCTACGTGCTGCGCAACGTGCCCGACATCGCGGACGTCGGGATCATGGGCCGGCTGCTCGAGGCGATGGGCATGACGGTCCGCCGTCGCGAGGACGCGGCGCTCGAGATCGTGCGGGGATCCGACGTGATCGCCGAAGCGCCCTACGAGCTGGTCGAGCGGATGCGGGCGTCGACCGCCGTGCTCGGTCCGCTGCTCGCCGCGGTGGGACAGGCCCGCGTCGCACTGCCCGGCGGCGACGACTTCGGGTCCCGGCCGATCGACATGCACCTCGCCTCGCTCGAGGCGCTCGGCGCGACCTTCGAGCTGAGCCACGGGATGATCGAGGGCCGCGCCGACCGGCTCGTCGGGTGCGAGGTCGTGCTCGAGTACCCGAGCGTCGGCGCCACCGAGAACCTGCTCATGGCCGGAGCGACCGCCCAGGGCACGACCACCGTGCGCAACGCGGCGAGGGAGCCCGAGATCGCGGACCTGGCCGCCTTCCTCAACCGCATGGGCGCCCGCGTGCTCGGCGCGGGCAGCCCGACGATCGTGATCGAGGGCGTGGAGGAGCTGCGGGCAGTGGAGCACACGGTCGTCCCCGACCGCGTCGAGGCGGCCACGTTCCTGGCCGCGCTCGCCACGGCCGGCGGCGAGGTGACGTTGAAGGGAGCCCGGGCGGACCACCTGGACCTGCTGATCGAGAAGATGGGCCGGATGGGCCTGCGCATCTCGCCCGAGGCGGACGGCATCTGGGCCATGTCGTCGGGGCGGCCCCGGCCGATCGACGTCGCCACGCTGCCGTACCCCGGCATCGCCACGGACTACCTGCCCATGCTGGTGGCGGTGATGTGCCTGGCCGACGGCACCAGCTACGCCACCGAGAACGTGTTCGCCGGCCGGTTCCGCTACGTGGGCGAGCTCGCCCGCATGGGCGCCCAGATCCGGGTGGAGGGCCACCATCTGGTGGTCGACGGCGCCGAGCGGCTGTCGGGCGCACCGGGGCGCGCCGTCGACATCCGGGCCGGCGCCGCCATGGGGATCGCGGCGCTGGCCGCGGACGGCGAGACCGCCATCCATGACGCCGGTCACATCGACCGGGGCTACGAGCGATTCGTGGACAAGATGCAGGCGCTGGGCGCCGACATCACCCGCCTGGACTGAGCGCCGGGGGGCGGCGGCGGGACACCAGCCGGAGCCAGCCGGAACCGGCGGGAACAGGGGGCGGTCGGGGCCTGTTGGGGATGGTGAGGGCGTGCCATCTACCCTGGTGGTCCGCCCACCGACGGATCCGGACCAAGGACGTGGAGCAGCGTGCAGGAGCAGGTCGAACAGGTCATCGAGATCATCCGCCCGGCCATCCAGGCCGACGGCGGTGACATCAACCTGCTCGACGTCGACCAGGACTCCGGCGTCGTCACCGTCGAGCTGACCGGCGCCTGCGTGAGCTGCCCGGCCTCGACCGTGACCATGAAGGCGGGCATCGAGCGCATCATGAAGGACCGGGTCCCCGGCGTGACCGCTGTGGTGCAGCCCGAGAGCGAGATCGAGCTCGGCACCGCCGTCTCGCTCTGATCGACGAGGATCCTCGAGTGGGAGCGTTGCGCGCCGCGCCCCCGGCCGAGCTGCTGGCGGCGGCTCGCGACGGTGACCGTGCGGCGCTGGCCCGCCTGCTGTCGCTGGTCGAGCGCGGCGGCCAGGGCGCCCGCGACGTCGCCCGCACGGTGTTCCCGCTGGCGGGCGCAGCCCACACCGTCGGCATCACCGGTGCGCCGGGCGCCGGCAAGTCCTCGCTGACGAGCGCGCTGTGCCGCGAGATCCGGACCGTCGAGGAGCAGGTGGCGGTCCTCGCCATCGATCCGTCGTCGCCGTTCTCGGGCGGGGCGATCCTGGGCGACCGCGTCCGCATGGGCGACCACACCCTCGACGAGGGCGTGTACATCCGGTCGATGGCCACGCGCGGGCACCTGGGCGGCCTGGCGCTCGCCACCCCCGAGGCGGTGCGTGTGCTCGACGCCGCCGGCTACCGCTGGGTGCTCGTCGAGACCGTCGGCGTGGGCCAGGTCGAGGTCGAGATCGCAGGAGCGGCCGACACCACGGTCGTCGTCGTCAACCCGGGATGGGGTGATTCGGTGCAGGCCAACAAGGCCGGCCTCATGGAGATCGCGGACGTGTTCGTCATCAACAAGGCGGACCGGGCCGGTGCCGGCGACACCCGTCGCGACCTGGAGAACATGCTCGCCCTCGGTGCGCACCGCGAGCACCCGCCGGTGATCCTGGAGACCGTCGCCACGACGGGTCAGGGCGTCGGGGAGCTGTGGGACGCGCTGCAGCAGCACGCCGAGCAGGTCGCGTCGTCGGGGGAGCTCGCCCGTCGCCGTGCGGCCCGCGTCGAGGACGAGCTGCGCGACGTGGTGACCGCCCGGCTGGTGGAACGGGCCGCGGGGCTGTGCGACGGCGAGGCGTGGGACGACGCCCGCCGTGCCGTGCTCGACGGGTCGCTCGACCCGTGGGCTGCGGCGGACCGCCTGCTCGACTGACCCCCGCCCCCGCCGCCGGCGTGCTGTGATGCTGCTCCGGGCGAAATCCCCCGGAACAGCATCACAGAACGGGGTGGGGCGGGGTGCAGTCCGCGCAGGTGCCGACCAGGTCCAGCCGGTGGTGCTGGACCGTGAAACCGCTCGAGCTGGCGGCGTCGTCGAGCGCGCCGTGCAGGTTCTGCTCGAGCTCCTCGCTCGCCACGAAGTCCTCCACGCGTCCGCACCGCGTGCAGACCAGGTGGTGATGGTGGTGGGTCAGGTCCTCGGCGAGCTCGAAGTGGCTGTACTCGTCGCCGGCGACGATCCGGTACACCACGCCGGCGTCGATCAGCTCGGTGAGGTTGCGGTAGGCGCTGCTCTGGGCCAGGCACTCGGCCTGGTCGAGGATGTCGGGGATGGTCAGCGGGCGGTCGGCCCCGGCCAGGACGTCGACCACCTGTCGGCGTGACCGCGTGTAGCGCAGGCCCGCAGCTCGCAGCCGGTGCGACACCGTGGTGTGCAGCTCCTCGGCGTCGTGGAGGTGGTCGTGGTCCTGCCCGTCCGGCACGGTCCGAGCGTAGTGGCGACCTTGGGAACGAGTGGGAACGGAGCCGGTGCGCCGGTACCGTCGCGACGTGGGCAGGGATGGGGAGGCGAGCGCCGGAGCGGACCGCGGGACGGCGTCCGCCGCGCTCCGTCCGACGAACCTGCCGTCGGGCATCCGCCTGGTGGACGTGGTCGGCCGGGGTGCGACGTCGACGGTGTGGCGGGCCCGCGACCGCCGGGAGGGTCGGGACGTGGCGGTCAAGGTCCTGCCCCTTCCGCCGGACCCTGCGGGGCGGGAACTGGCGGTTGCCCGCTTCGAGCACGAGGTCCGCTCCCTCGCCCGGTTGTCCGACCTGCCGCAGGTGCTGGCGCTGCGCGCCGCCGGCACCGACCGCGCGGGTTGCTGGTTGGTGACGCCGCTCGCCCGGGGGTCGCTCGCGGACCTCGCGCCGATCGGCCGGGACGACGTCCTCGGCGTGGCCACGGCGACCTCGGCAGCGCTCGCGGGCGCCCACGACCGGGACGTCGTGCACGGCGACGTCAGCCCCGCGAACGTGCTGTGGGTCGACGACGGGCCGGTGGTCTCGGACTTCGGGTTGGCGGTGCTCCAGCCGGTCCCCGGGGCGGGCGGCTCAGCCGGTCGTGCCTCCCTGGGTGCGACGCCGGGGTGGGCCGCACCCGAGCGCCTCGAGGGCGAGGTGCCCACGCCGGCCTCGGACGCCTACGGCTGGGGCGCCACGATCTGGACGGCCTGCACCGGCGAGCGGCCGCCCGTGCTCGGCGTGCCGGCCCTCGACCGCGTGCCTCGCGGGCTCGCGGCGATCGTCCGGTCCTGCTGCGACTCCCGTCCCGCAGCGCGCCCGACCATGGCCGAGGTCGTCAGGGAGGTGGCCGGCGAGGCGCGGCGGCGCGCCCGGTACTGTCCGGAGCCATGACCGACGAGACCGCCGATCAGTCCGAGCCCGCACCCCTGGTCCGCCGCGAGCGGACCGACGACGGCGTGGACGTGATCACGCTGCAGCACGGCAAGGTGAACGCGCTCAGCGTGGAGGTCCTGGCCGAGCTGCGGGCGGTGGTCGCGGCGCTCGCCGAGGACGACGCCCGGGCGGTGGTCGTGTCGGGCGGACCCAGGGTGTTCGCCGCGGGGGCGGACATCACGCAGTTCGCCGAGCGCGGCGGCGAGGAGCCGTTCTCGGTGGCGCCGTCGGACCGCGTGGCCGAGATCGGCGCCGGCTTCCTGCACGCGCTCAACGACCTGGCGGCCCTGCGCTGCCCGACGATCGCCGCGGTCGACGGGGTGGCGCTCGGCGGCGGGTGTGAGCTCGCCCTCGCCTGCGACTTCCGGGTGGCCTCCGCCCGGGCCCGGTTCGGTCAGCCCGAGATCCTGCTCGGGATCATCCCCGGTGGCGGCGGCACGCAGCGGCTGGCCCGCCTCGTCGGACCGGCCAGGGCGAAGGACCTGGTGATGACGGGCCGCACGCTCGACGCCGAGGAGGCGTTGGCGATCGGGCTGGTGGACGCGATCGCGCCGGAGGACGCGCTGAGCCTGGCGCTCGAACGGGCGGCGGCGTTCGCGAAGGGCCCGCGGGCTGCGCTGGCGCTGGCCAAGCAGGCGATCGACGGGGGTCTGGAGGGCTCGCTCGACGACGGCCTGCTGCTGGAGCAGCGGCTGTTCGTGGACTCGTTCGGCACCGACGACGCCACCGTCGGCGTGCGGTCGTTCCTGCGCGAGGGCCCCGGCAAGGCCGAGTTCGCGTGACTCAGCCGGCCCAGGCGACGTGGCCGAGCTCGAGCGGGTCGTCGACCAGGCGGCTGCACGGCACGACGCGGACGTTCACGCCCATGCGGCCGGCGGCCACGATCGGGGCCTCTCCGGCGAACGTGCGGTGGGCGTCGTCGGTCGGTCCCTCGTCGGCCATGACGACCGTCACCGCGTCCTCGAGCTCGCCCGACTGCCCGACGCGGCCGGCGACCAGCTGCACCTCGACCTCGTCGGGCTGCAGCTCGCCGAGCGCGACCTTGGCGGTGACCCGGCGGGTGCCGCCCAGGTCTGCGATCGCCTCGTCCATGTCGACGTCGTCCACGTGGACCTGGTGCCACGAGTCGTCGAGTCGAGAGCGGAACGCGGCGAGCTCCTTGGCGCCGGAGTAGCCGTCGGCCGACAGCTCGTCGGCGCGTGACGCCGCAGGCAGGTACAGCGCCTCCACGTAGTCGCGGACCATGCGGTGGGCGCTCACGAACGGGGCGAGCGTGCGCAGCGACTCCTTCATGATCGAGACCCACGCGGTCGGGGTGGCGCCGCCCGAGTGGTAGGTCGGCACGATCTGGGTCTCGAGGATGTCGAAGAGGCTGTTGGCCTCGAGCTCGGCGCGGCGGGCCTCGTCGTCGACGGACTCCGCGGAGGAGATCGCCCAGCCGTTGGGCCCGTCGGCGCCGGTGCCCTCGTCCTCCGCGCTGCCGGGCCGGAAGCACTCGGCCCACCAGCCGTCGAGCACGGAGCAGTGCATGGCGCCGTTCATCACGGCCTTCATGCCGCTGGTGCCCGACGCCTCCATGGGCCGGACCGGCGTGTTGAGCCAGAT
>JAEZAI010000534.1 GCA_023427825.1 Actinomycetes bacterium | reverse complement strand
GGACCTCGGGCGCGAAGGTCGGGAAGGATGCGGCCGCGGGTGCCGGGTCCTTCCGGCCCACCGGCACGTTGACGGGAGCCGCCGGCTCGGCGATCGGTTCCGCGGCCGGCGCGGCGATCGGCTCGCTCGCCTCGACCGGTTCCGGCTGCGCCTCCCAGCTCTGGTCCGGGATGGCGGCCGGCGGCGGGGGCGGGCTGGGCATGCCGTCGCTGCGGTCCGCACCGAAGGTCTCGGCGGCGAACATGCCGACGGCGAAGTCCTCGGCCGAGAAGGCCGGAGCCGCCGCCTCGTCGACCGGATCGGCCAGGAACGTGTCGTACTCGGCCGAGGGCACCGCGGTCGCCTCGATCGCGTCGTCCTCCAGCAGCACCCGGTCGTCCATCGGACCGGCGCCGTCCGGGACGGGCTCATCGATCGGCGCCGGCTCGTCGATCCGGACGGGGTCGTCGATCAGGGCGGGGGCGCCGATCAGGGCGGGGTCGTCGATCAGGTGGCCGGCCTCGATGACCGCCGCGTCCTCCACGGGAGCTGCGTCGATCGTCGAGCGCTCCTCGGCGCCGTCGGCTGGCGACACGGCCCACTCGTCCACCGCGGGCACGGCGGGGGCCACGTCCCACTCCTGGGTGGGAGCGACCCATTCGCCGTCCGAGGTGCTCCAGCCGCCGGTCGCAGGCTCCGCGGCCGGCTCGGTCCGGTCCTGCTCCGCTGCAGCCCACTCGTCGGTCGGCGTCCAGCCCTGGTCGGCGCCGGCCCACTCGTCGGTGGCGGTCCAGCGGTCGGCGGCGTCGGAGTTGCTGCCGTTGCGGTCGGTCAGGTCGGTGGGCGCCGCCTCGGCGACGGGCGCCTCGGGGATCCACGTCCACTCCTCGCCGGCGGCCGTCGGGTCGCCCGCCAGCTCGTCGGTGGTCGGGACGGTGTCGGCGAACGGATCGGCCTCGGGGTCGATCACGGTCTCGGGCTGGGGCAGCTGCGAGGTCAGACCGGCACCCGGGGCGTAGAGGTCCGGGGCCTGGTCGCGGGCGGCACGGGTGCCGGGCAGCGGCCGGGCGATCGAGGACCGATCGGCGCCGCCGACCGTCGCGGAGGCCGGCAGGCTGACCACGGCGGTCACGCCGCGACCACCGGCGGTGGGCTGCAGGCGCACCAGGGCGCCGGTCTTGGCCGCCAGCTTGGCGATCACGTACTGGCCCAGGTAGCGGGTGGGCATGCCGTCCACCTCGTCCAGGCCGGCCAGGCGCTGGTTGGCGGCGACGATCTCCACGTCGGCCATGCCGACGCCGTGGTCGATGACGGCCAGTTGGTAGCCGCCCTGGCCGAGCGAGCGGCCGTCGATCTCGACGGTGGAGTCGGGCGGCGAGAAGCGGAGGGAGTTCTCGATGAGCTCGGCCAGCATGTGGACGAGGTCGATCACGACCGGACCGGTCAGCGTCGCGTCGCCGAGCTGGCCCAGGCGGACCCGCTCGAAGTCCTCGACCTCGCTCATCGCCGCACGGACGACCTCGGTGAGCGGGGCGGGCTTGCGGCGGCGTCGGGGCGTCTCCGACCCGGTGAGGATCAGCAGCGACTCGGCGTTGCGTCGCATGCGGCTCGCCAGGTGGTCGAGCTTGAAGAGGTGTTCCAGGAAGGCGGGGTCGGTCTCCCGCTGCTCGAGCGAGGAGATGAAGTCGAGCTGACGGCCGAGGAGCGCCTGGTTGCGTCGGCCCAGGTTGGTCAGGGCGTCGGCCAGGTTGCGACGCAGGACGGCCTGCTCGCCGGCCAGGCGGAGGGCGGTGTCCTGGACGTCGTTGAACGCGCCGGCCACCTCCTGCACCTCGGCGGCACCGGTGGCCCGGATCATCGGGAGGTGCGTCTCGGGTGTGCCCGCCTGCTGGTTCTTCACGGCCTCGGGCAGGCGCACCATCGCCACCTCCTCCGCCTGGGTGGCCAGCTCGCGGAGCGGCCGGGCGATGGAGCGGATCGCGGAGCGCACCAGGAAGGCGCTGATCAGGACCACGGCGACCAGGGCGGCGCCGGCCAGGAGGAGCACCCGGCGGCTCGAGGTGCCCAGGTCGTCCACGGCGGCGACGGCCTGCGAGGCGGCGTCGTCGCGCAGCGCCGTCAGGTCCTCCACCCGGGTGTTAGCCCCGGCGATCCACTGGTCGTCGGCGGCGGCGTCGACCGCTCCGCCGGAGACCGAGGAGAAGAACAGCGAGTCGCGGCCGAGGCTGGCGGCGGCGAGCGCGTCACCGACGCGGTCGATGCGGACCGTGAGGTCGTCCGACGCGGTGGCGGCCGCCTGCGTGGACTGGATGTCCTGGGCGGCGGCGAGCTCCGAGACCTGGGCGTAGACGTCGGGGACCAGCGAGCCGCGGATGGCGAGGGCCTGGACCAGGTCACGCTCGCGGGCGCCGGCCTCCTGGGCCGAGGCGAGCAGGTCGGCGGTCGAGGCGGGGGCGTCGTCGATCGCACCCTGCGGGTCGAACCCGGCGCGGCTGACGTCGAGCAGGTCCTGGATCGCCGGGGAGTAGCCGTCGACCGCCACCAGACCGCCGGTGTCGGTGACGGCCAGCGAGCCGGCGGCGTCCACGCGGGCGAGCGCGCGGTCGGTCATCGCCTGCAGGATCCCGCCCTGCTCGGCGGCCAGCGTCCGCAGGCGGTCGCTCGTCGAGGTCACGGCGCTGCGGAGCTCGTCGGTGGTCGACTGCCCCGAGGCGAGCACCTGGCGCTCGGCCTGCATGGCGTCGACCACGTCGTACGCGGCGAGGGACACCTGGGCGTTGCCGCTCAACTGGGCCGCGTCACGGGACTGCTGGACGGCCGTGGCCATCGCGTAGCCCGTGACCGCGAGCAGACCCACGAGCGGGACGACCAGCAGGAGCATGAGGCGGCTGCGGATGCCCATGTGCCCCCGGGCCGCAGGTGGGGTGTTCGATCGGCGTGCCATCGCTCAGCGGATCGACCGTTCGAACCATGGGGTTGAGAAATTCGACCCACTTCCTGCGCGATGGCTCATCGGGACGAGGCACCTGCCGATGCCGCACCACCCCGGATCGGGGACCGGTCCCCGGTCGGGCGCCGGTTCGCCGGGCGGCGTCGAGGCGTACGCTGTTCGCCGT
This sequence comes from Actinomycetes bacterium, assembly GCA_023427825.1. Lineage (GTDB taxonomy): Bacteria > Actinomycetota > Acidimicrobiia > Acidimicrobiales > Microtrichaceae > Dermatobacter. Next base: position 1,037 of record JAEZAI010000534.1, on the reverse strand, counting down.
GGCGAAGCGCAAGAAGCGAGCGAGCACTCTCCCACCCCCGCCCTCGCCCCCGGTGACGGCGGGCCTGGTGTCGCCCATGCGGACGGTGCCGGTCGGCATCGGCCGGCCCGAGTACGCGCTCACCGGCACGCCGTCGTCCCGTCAGGCGCGGGCGATCCGCTCCGAGGAAGAGATCGCCGCCATGCGGGTCGCCGGCCGGGTCGCAGCGGACGCGCTGATCGAGGTCGGCCGGCACGTCCGGCCCGGCGTCACCACCGACGAGCTCGACCGGATCGGCCACGAGGCCATGGTCCACGCCGGCGCCTACCCCTCCACGCTGAACTACCGGGGCTACCCCAAGTCGCTGTGCACCTCGGTGAACGAGATCGTCTGCCACGGCATCCCCGACTCCCGCAAGCTGCAGGACGGCGACATCGTGAACGTCGACGTGACCGCCTTCATCGAGGGCGTCCACGGCGACACGTCCTGCACGTTCCTGGTCGGCGACGTCGATCCGGCGTCCCGGGCCCTGGTGGCCGCCACGCGCCGGGCCATGCACGCCGGCATCTCGGTGGTGGAGCCCGGCGCCCGCATCCGCGACATCGGCCGCGCGATCGAGGAGTCCGTCCTGCCGCAGGGCTACTCGATCGTGCGTGAGTTCATCGGCCACGGCATCGGCGACCAGTTCCACACGTCGCTGCAGATCCCGCACTACTACGACCCCCGCAACGACACGGTCCTGCTCGCGGGGATGACGTTCACGATCGAGCCGATGATCAACATCGGCGCCGCGGGCGTCACCATGTGGGACGACGGCTGGACGGTCTCGACCGTGGACCGCCAGCGCACCGCGCAGTTCGAGCACACGGTCCTGGTCACCGAGACCGGCCACGAGCTGCTCACGGTCCCGGCCGACGGGCGGCCCGCCGATCTGCTGTTCGCGGTCGACCCGGTGGGAGCCGACGCCCCCACCACCTGACGGTCCCGGCCCGCGTCGCCGGCACCGTTCTCCCGCTTCCCCCCCCGCCTCTCCCACGCTTCCCCCGTCGAGCGACCGG
>JAEZAI010000421.1 GCA_023427825.1 Actinomycetes bacterium | reverse complement strand
TCCCGCCGGCCCCGAGCACCCGCTGCTGCCGGACCCGGAGGAGTACCCGCGGTCGCTGGTCGAGATGAACCCCACCCGGTTCCCGCAGAACTGGAGCGCCACCCCCGACCTGCCGACCGTCGCCCGGTTGGCGGCGGAGCTGTACCCGCAGACCGACGGCGGTGGGCCCGTCGACGGCGTGATCTACGCGGATCCGCACGCGCTGGCGGCGTCGCTGCAGGTGACCGGCCCGGTCCGCGTACCCGGCACGGACCGCTCGCTCGACGCCGCTGGCGCCGTGGAGTTCCTGGAGCGCGGCCAGTACGCGGAGTTCGCGACCGAGTCGCAGGGCGACCGGGTGGTCACCGACCTGGTGCGCGCCGCGCTCGACGCGCTGCTCGAGGGCCGGCTCCCCGCGCCGTCGACGGTGGCGACCGCGTTCGGTCCGGCGGTGGACGGCGGGCACCTGCGGTTCATGTCCCTGCACGACGGCGACCTGCCGCTGCTCGAGCGCCTGCACCTGGACGGCGCGGTGGAGGTCCCGCCGGGCGGCGACGCGCTCGCGGTCATCAGCCGCAACGCCAACCCGTCCAAGATCGATGCCTACCTGGAGCGCCGCATCGACGACCGCGTCACGTGGGATCCCGTCTCCGGCGCGGTACGGGCGCAGGTCGTCGTGACCCTCGCCAACACCGCGCCCCCCACGGGGCTGCCCGACGTGGTGGCCGGTCCACCGCCGGGCGCGACGCCGGGCACGAACCGGACGGAGCTGGCCGTGCTCAGCCCGTTCCGCCTGACCGGCGCGGCGATCGACGGCTCGCCGGCGGCGGCCGGCACGCGCGCCGACGTCGACGGGCTCCGGCGGCACTCCGTGAGCCTCGATCTGGCGCCCGGCCGGCCCCGGACCGTCACCTTCGAACTGGAGGGCACCGTCGAGGGGCCCGACTACCGGTTCCGTTGGATCGGCCAGCCCCTGTCGAACCCCGACGAGGCCCGCCTGGTGATCACCTCGACCGGCCCGGCGTTCCGGGGCGGAGCGACGGCGGGCTCGGTCGACCTGGCCGAATCGCTCACGGGCGGTGGCCGGCTGGTGACGCTCCGCACCGACGACTGATCTGCGGCGGTGATGCTCCTCCCCACGGGTCGGGTGCGCTTCTGAATGTCGTTCGATCAGAGCTGGACCCCGGTACCCTCGGGTCGTCACACTGGTGACGGTCGCAGGCGCTGGGAGGGCGACGTCGTGGGGAACCCGAAGGGCGAGGCACACCGCCGGCACGCGGACCGGCGCGGCGCGACCGGTCAGCGTGCAGTTCGCGCCCTCGTCGGCGTGGTCCTGCTGCTGTCGGGGTTGCTCGGCGCCCATGCCCCGGCCGGCGCCGCGGAGCTGCCCGATGGTCCCGGCACGATCACCGTCGACCAGGGACCGGTCGGGCCGACCGGGTTCTGCCTACCGCCGTTCCTGTCGTTGACGCACTCGGTGTCGCAGTCGCCCACCACGTTCACGCTCACGATCACCGCCTCCCCCTCGCTCTGCGAACCCGTCCCGGCCACCGCGGTCATCTACGCCATGCCCACCGACGGCTCCGCCTGGCCCCAGCAGCTGGCGGCCCGCCAGGAGCTCGTCGTCCGAGGTCCCGGCGTGACGACGGTAACGTTCCACAAGGGGTGCCTGCCCGCCCAGTTCGACGTGGTCACCGGCGCCACCCCTTCCGTGATCTCCCCCACGGGCGAGTGGCACGGGCCGCTGCTGTTCCCGTTCGCCCTCGACTCGTCGCAGCAGTTCTTCGGCGGCGACTGCACCGGGAGCAGCTGCGACGACTACACGCCGACCAACGTCACCGTCGATCCGTCGTCGGTCGCACCGGGTGGCACCGTCACCGTCGCCGGCAACGGGTTCCCGGGGACGACGATCGACCTCCTCCTCCGCCAGCCGCCCGGCTCCCCCGTTCCGACGGGAGCGAGCGTCACGGTCTCACCGGAGGGCACGTGGTCGGTCCCGGTGACCGTGCCCGCGGACCTCGCCCCCGGCACGTGGCGGGTGGTCGCCGCGGTCGAAGGGTGCCAGGCGGCGACGAGCGCGGATCTGACCGTGACCGGCGGCGCCACGACCACGACGACCACCCCGCAGGTGGCCGATGGCGATGAGCAGCCGGACGACGAGGTCGTCGTCGCCGGCGCCACCGAGGAGCGGGCCCTGCCCGCCGCCTCCGTCGCGGGCGATCAGGCCTCGGCCGCCGACGCCGCGGGGCTGGCCTTCACCGGCTCGGACGTGCGGGTGCCGGTGGTCGCGGCGATCGGCCTGCTGGTCGCCGGCACGCTCCTGCTCCTGCAGCGCCGCCGTCGGGCCTGAGCCACCGTCGGGCCTGATCGTCCGGCGCTGTTCGGGCTCCGCGCGTTCGGACTCCTCGCGTTCGGACGCCTCCCCGACAGCCGGCCGGACCCCGGACGCGACGACGCCCCTCCGGCGGACCGGAAGGGCGTCGCAGCGATCGATCCCCGGCGCACGGCCGGCCGTGGGCGTCAGCCCCGGGGGATCTCCTTGAGCTCGTACGTCTCGATGATGTCGCCCTGCTTCAGGTCCTGGAAGTCCGACAGGCCGATGCCGCACTCGAAGCCGGCCTGCACCTCCCGGACGTCCTCCTTGAAGCGCCGCAGGGACGAGATCTCGCCCTTCCAGATGATCGTCCCCTCGCGGAGGAAGCGCACCTTGGAGCCGCGGGTGATCGTGCCGTTCTGGACCATGCAGCCGGCGACGGCGCCCACCCGGGGCACCCGGAAGACCTCGCGGACCTCCGCGTCGCCGGTGACGACCTCCTCGAACTCGGGCTCGAGCATGCCGACCATGGCCGCTTCGATGTCCTCGAGGAGCTTGTAGATGACCTCGTAGGTCCGGATCTCCACGTCCTCGAGCTGGGCCAGCTCCCGGGCCTGACGGGCCGGGCGGACGTTGAAGCCGATGATCGTGGCGCTCGACGTGGCCGCCAGCTGGATGTCGGACTCGGTGATGCCACCGACGCCCCGGAGGACGAAGCCGATCTTCACCTCGGGTCGCTCCAGCTTGCGGAGGCTCTCGGTGAGCGCCTCGAGCGAGCCCTGCACGTCGGCCTTGACGATGAGGTTGAGGACGGCCTGCTCGCCGGCCTGGATCTGGGCGAAGATGTCCTCGAGACGGGCGCCGTGGGACATGACCGAGGCGTCGCGGGCCCGGGAGGCCTCGCGGTGCCAGCGCTCACGGGTCTCCGCCACGGCCTTGGCCTTGCGCTCGTCGGGAGCGACCACGAAGTCGTCACCCGCCTGCGCCACGTCGGACAGGCCCAGCACCTCGACCGGGGTGGACGGGCCGGCCTCCTTGACCTGCTCGCCCTTGTCGGTGACCAGCGCCCGCACCCGGCCCCAGGCCGGACCGGCGACCAGGGGGTCGCCGACCTTGAGCGTGCCGCGCTGCACCAGGATCGTCGCCACGGGACCACGGCCCATGTCGAGGTGTGCCTCGAGCACGGTCCCCTGCGCCCGACCGTCGGGATCGGCTCGCAGGTCCTCGAGCTCGGCCACGACCGTGAGGTTCTCGAGCAGCTCGTCGCTGCCGATGTTCTGCAGCGCCGAGATCTCGCAGACGATCGTGTCGCCGCCCCAGGCCTCGGGCACGAGGTCGTGCTCGGCGAGCTGCTGCAGCACCCGGTTGGGATCCGCGTTGTCACGGTCGATCTTGTTGACCGCGACGACGATCGGCACCTCGGCGGCCCGCGCGTGCTGGATGGCCTCGAGCGTCTGGGGCATCACGCCGTCGTCGGCGGCGACCACCAGCACGACGATGTCGGTGGCGTCGGCACCGCGGGCGCGCATGGCGGTGAACGCCTCGTGACCGGGGGTGTCGATGAAGGTCAGGGGCTTGCCGTCCTTGACCACCTGGTAGGCGCCGATGTGCTGGGTGATGCCGCCGGCCTCGCCCGCGACGACGTTGGCGTCACGGATCTTGTCGAGCAGCTTGGTCTTGCCGTGGTCGACGTGGCCCATGACGGTGACGTCCGGCGGACGCACCGGGTAGGTCGCGTAGGTTTCGTCGTCGACGTCGTCTTCGAGATCGAGCAGCTTCAGGAGCTCGACCTCTTGTTCTTCGCCCGGGTTGACCAGGCG
>JAEZAI010000424.1 GCA_023427825.1 Actinomycetes bacterium | reverse complement strand
GTCGACGAACAGCGCCATGGCGAGCACGCCGCCGACGAGCAGCGCGCCGGACAGCGCCACCCACCGACCGAAGGCGTTGAGCACCCGGAGCGGATCGGTCTGCGACGTGGTGGTCGTGGTCGCGGTGCCGGTCCGGTTCCCGATGTGGAACACGTACGACCCGTCGATCACGTGGCCGTCGTCGGACAGGACCCGGTACGACACCGTGTACGTGCCCTTCGCCCCGGCGTCGATCCCCTGGCGGACCTCCAGGCCGTCGTCCGACGAGGACGGGCCGCCGTCGGCGACCTCGTTGCCCCGGGGATCCAGGACCTTGACCCCGCCGTCGTCGACGGTGACCCCGTCGTCGAACGTGAGGACGACCTCTCGTGGCGCCGCCGACACCACCTCGTCGTTGCCCGGCGAGGACGAGACCAGGGTGGCGTGGGCGCCGGCCGTCCCGGCGAGCGGTCCCGCCGCGGCGAGCAGGCCCAGCCCGACGAGCAGCCACAGGACCGCGCGGCGGGAGAGGGTGGGGCGACGCTGCACGGCCGGATCGTACCGACCGTCCCGGGGCGGGTCGGAAGCAGGTGGGACCGGATGCGGGCGGCGCAGCCGGCCCGCTCCGACGCGGGTTGCGCTCCGCTGCCCTCGGACGGCACTGTCAGGCGCTCTCGCCGCCACACCTGCCGGCGCTCTCGCCACCAACCAGGGGGACCGACCATGACTGACGAGCTCGCACCGGGCGCACCGATCGCCGAGGGGCTCGCCTACGACGTGAGCGACGGCATCGCCACGATCACGATCGACGCCGCGGACACGGGCAACTCGCTGACGGCGTCCATGCGCGACGGCCTCACCGACCTGTTCGAGTGGGCGTCGGCCGACCACGCCGTGCGCGTGATCGTGCTGACCGGCGCCGGAGAGCGGCACTTCTGCACCGGCGCCAACCTCGGCGGACCGCAGAAGCCGGCGCCGCCCAGGCCCGACGGCGCCCCCGACCGCGTGGTCGGCGACGGGGCTCGCATGATCCGTCGCGGGTGGCAGCGTCTGATCGCGTCGATCCTGGACTCGGAGAAGCCCGTCGTCGCCCGTGTGAACGGCACGGCGGCCGGCGGCGGCGCCCACCTGGTCCTGGCGTGCGACCTGGTCGTGATGACGCAGGAGGCGAAGCTCGTCGAGGTGTTCGTCCGTCGGGGCATCCTCCCCGATGCGGGCGGTGCGTGGCTCCTGCCCCGGATCGTCGGCCCGCAGATCACCAAGGAGCTCATGTTCCTGGCCGACGACGTGTCCGCCGAGCGGTGCCTGCAGCTCGGCATCGCCAACCGCGTGGCGCCGGGGACGCAGTTCGACACGACGGTCGACGAGCTCACCGGCCGGCTGGCGCAGGCTCCGACCAAGGCGCTCGGCCTCACCAAGTGGCTGGTCAACCGGGCGTTCGAGTCCAGCCGCCACACCGCGTTCGAGGAGGAGGCGGCGGCGCAGGAGTGGCTCATGCACTCCGAGGACTTCCAGGAGGGCCTCGCCGCCTTCCGAGAGCGGCGGTCGCCCGAGTTCAAGGGGTGGTGACCCAGGCCCCGCTCTCCCTCCCCCAAACACCTTCCCTCCCAGGCGCCTTCCCTCCCCAGGCGCCTACCCTCCCCGGGCGCTTTCAGCGCACGTCGTGCGCTTTCGTGTTGCATCACCGCACCTGATCCCCCACACTGACCTCCGTGGCCGTGCTGGGGAGGGTGACGGGGAGGTCCGCATCGGGCCGCCGGCGGGGCCGGGTGCCCGCTGCGATCGCCGGCATCGCGTTGGCGACCTCCGCTTCGCTCTCAGCGTGCGGCGGCGCCTCCGACGACGCAGTGCGACCCCTCGCCGGGGCAGACCGCGGCAGGCCGGTGTCCTCCGCCCCCTCACCCGAGCGCCCCGGCCGGTCCGACGGCGGAGCGGCAGGTGGGACTGCGTCCGCCGCGTCCCCCGCCGCGAGCTCGGCGGCTCCATCGGCGCCGACCGACGACCGACCGGCCGCCATCGTGCAGGACGTGCTCATCCGGTACGACCGGGTGGTCACCGAGCTCCACGGCGACCCCTCCGCGTTCCTCCGTGAAGGAGACCCGCTGCTCGCGGAGTGGGCCGCCGTGGTGCCGCCCGGCGCCGTGCTCGCCGACGACGTCCGCACCGCCGTCCTCGGGCGCCTGTCGCGCGGCGAGGCCATCCCGGTGGTGGACGGGGCGCTCTCCTACGTCCACCACGCCGGGTCCGTGCACGCGGAGTCGCCCGACCGACTGACGTTCGACTGGTGCGGTTGGTCGCCGGGCGTCGTCCGGGACGTGACCACCGGCGCCGTGGTCGACGACGGCGTCGGCGCGAGCCAGGGCAGCGGCGTGGTCGACCGGATCGAGGGCGGCTGGGTCCTCTCCTCGCTCGACCAGACCGACCTCGCGGTGCTGGCGCCGGGATCGCCCGACCCCTGCCCGACCGGGGGCGCAGGCTCGTGAGCCGGACGCGCGAGCACACCCCTGCCACCGCCCGCACCCCGGCCCTGCTGCTGCCGGCGCTGCGCTTGGCGGCGATTTGGCCCCTGTGCTTCTCGACGATGCGCCGGCACAGGGCAAGGCCCAGGCCCAAGCCCTTGACGCGCGTGGTGGAGAGCGGCTCGAACAGGCGGTGCC
>JAEZAI010000378.1 GCA_023427825.1 Actinomycetes bacterium | reverse complement strand
GTTGGTGCCCCCGCCGCCCGGGTTCGGCGTGGTCGGGGTGGTACAGGCCCCGGCCACCAGGAAGAGCGCCGCGAACACGCCGACGGCAGCAGTCACCCTGAAACGCATGTCGATCCCCCGATCGCCCCGGGACGACACCCACGGCGCCACACCGCGGCCATCGCCCGATTGTCGAGCACCCGGCGCCACCGGGTGCGGGTTGCATGTGTAACACCTGACGACCCGTCAGCGCCATCACCGCCCGAACGTTCGATCAGGAGCGACGCTGCGCCTCAGGGCTTCTCGAGCGCCTTCCGCCAGTCCCATGCGCCGGGGTCGTCCACATCGACCCAGTCGTCGGTCTGGCGGTCCGCCCACTCCGCCCAGCGGGCGATCGTCCGGTAGAGGTCCATCTGGAAGCGGATCGCCAGGGCGTTGATGTGGGCGCGCCCCTCGTACGGGTAGTCGGGATCGCTCGACTCGACCAGGAACTGGTCGAGCTGACCGAGACGATCTGCGGCTTGGGCGCCGAACCCGTCGAGCGTGCGACGCAGGTCGTCCAGCCCGCCGGCGTCCGCGAAGAAGACGCGGACCAGGGACTCGGCCTCGAGCTTGGTCGGCGCCGAGGGTTCCCCCAGCCAGCGTGCCAGCTCACGACGACCCTTGGCGGTGATCCGGTACACGGTGCGTGGCCGGCCGCCGGACGCCTCGTCCTTGGCCGTCGCCAGGCCGGCCGCCACCAGCTTCTTCGCCTCGTCGTAGACCTTGCGCTCGGTCCGGGGCCAGAACCACCCCAGGCTGCGCTCCACCTGCTTGGCCAGCTCGTAGGTGGTCCACGGCTGGATGGACAGGAGCCCGAGGAGGGCCTCCGAGGTGGTCGTCAGCTTCGTCGCCATGACGAAGAGGTTGACATACTGCCATTGGCAGTGTCTACTGCTGCTTACTGCCAATGGCAGTACTACATGAAGCGAGGATGCGGCGCCCGGTCGGACCGGGACGACACGAGGAGGGACTGCGACATGGCCAGCACCGACGAACGACTCCGGTGGTGGCCCACCCCGACGACGAGACCTTCGGGTGCGGCTCGCTGCTGGCGCATGCGCGCGCCGCGGGTGTGACCACGTTCGTGGCCTGCGCGACGCGCGGCGAAGCCGGCTCGCCCACACCCGGCCGCGGTCTGGACCACGCCGACATGGCGGAGGTTCGGGCGGCGGAGCTGCACGCCGCCGCCGAGCTGCTCGGCGTCGAGCGGGTCGTGCTCTTCGACTGGGCCGACTCCGACATGGAGGGTGATCCGGCCCCGGGAACCCTGTGCGCGGCACCGGTCGAGGACGTCGCGGACCGCATCGCCGAGATCATCGCCGCGCTGTCACCCACCGTCGTCGTCACGTTGGACGCCAGCGACGGCCATCGGGACCATGCTCACGTCCGGGACGCCACGATGCTGGCGGCGTCCCGGCCCGGCTCGACCGTTGGGCGCGTGTACCTGCAGTGCCTGCCGCAGACGCTCATGCGGCAGTGGGTCGAGCTGCTCGCAGCGGACCAGCCCGACAGTGCGCACCTGGACCTGGGCGACCTCGGCACCCCGGACGACCTGATCACCACCTACCTCGACACATCGGACCACCTGGAGCTGCGCGAGCGGGCGATGGCGCTGCACAGGTCGCAGACGCCGCCCTACGACGTCATGCCCGAGAACCTCCGTCGCGTTTTCCTCGCGACGGACCGGCTCCGTCGCGTCATCCCGGCGTGGGAGGGCGGCGAACCCGAGCGCACGCTGTTCGCGCACGAACCGTGCACGGATCCCACCGCTTCGGCGGCGGTGCTCATCGGCTGACGACGAGCACCGTGCCCGCCAGAGCAGGAGCTCCGGGACGAGGGAAGCCGATCGCTACTGGGTGGCGAGGTCGGACGGCATCTCACCCATGAGCATCGCCCGCACCGGGTCCACGCCGATGCCCTCGACCACCACCCGCCGCAGGACCTCGTTGGGCAGCTCGGCTCTGCCGGTGAGCTCGGGATCGATCGGCCCGGCCGTCTGGAACCCGACCGCGAAGCCGGGAGTGCCATAGGTCAGCGGCGTGGTCCGCGGCACCAGTCCGCGCCCCACCGGTACGTCACCGAGTCGCAACTCCACGTCCAGCCCCTCGGGCTGCCGGGTGGCGACCACGTGCACCACGACCGGCCCGTCGGGCAGCTCGACCTCGGAGGTGATCCGGGTGATCTCGGTCGACACGAAGTTGTAGGTGAAGCCGAACCGTGCGTCTCGGATCCAGGCCACGTAGCCACCGGTGTGCCCGCCGTGCGACGCGATCACGCCGTCCGGCCAGCCGCCATCATCCGGGACCAGATCGGCGGACAGGTGGAAGGAGCGGTTGCGCAGGTGCGGCGCGGCCGACTCGGGCACCGGTCCGGTCGGGCCGTCGAACACGTGGACGTCGCTGTGGGAGCGCGGATCCATGCCGAAGCCCATCTTGTTGTTGAGCGGGAGCACCTGGAACCGCTCGGCCTCGGACCACCACAGCGCCTTCATCCGCTCGAGCCGCTCGGGTTCCCGGGTGGCCAGGTCGTGCACCTCGGAGAAGTCCTCGGCCACGTGGTACAGCTCCCACACGTCCTCGTCGAAGGGCCGGGTGGTGTCCGACCCGTCGTACGCGATGTACGACGGCGTGTGGAAGACCACTGCCTTCCAGCCGTCGTGGTACAGCGCACGCGAGCCGAGCATCTCGTAGTACTGCGTCACGTGCGGTGCCGGGAGCGACGGGTCGCGCAGCACCGGGGCGAAGCTCGTCCCCTCGATCGGCGTCTGCTCCACGCCGCCGATCACGTCGGGTGCGTCGATGCCGAGCAGCTCGAGGAGCGTCGGCGCCACGTCGACGGCGTGGACGTACTGGTGCTGGGTCTCACCGAGCGGCGCGAGCGCGGCGGGCCAGTGCACGATCAGCGGGTCGGCCACGCCGCCCTCGTGGGTGTCGCGCTTGAAGCGCTTGAGCGGTGTGTTGCCCGCCCACGCCCATCCCCACGGGTAGTGGTTGTTGGCGGTGGGCCCGCCGAGCTCGTCGAGTCGGGCGAGGTTCTCCTCCAGGTTCTCGGGCACCAGGTTGAAGAAGTACTGCTCGTTGAACGAACCGCTCACGCCGCCCTCGGCCGACGCGCCGTTGTCGCTCATCAGCACCACGATCGTGTCGTCGAACTGACCGGTCCGCTCCAGGTGCTCGACGAGCCGCCCGACCTGCGCGTCGGTGTGGGTGAGGAAGCCCGCGAAAGCCTCCATCAGCCGCGCGGCGACCCGGCGCTCGTCGTCGCTCAGGGAGTCCCACGGCGGCACCCACGACGGTCGCTCGGACAGCTCGGTGCCCTCGGGCAGCAGTCCCGACGCGACCTGCCGTTCGAACACCTCCTCACGCCAGCGGTCCCAGCCCCGGTCGAAGTGGCCGCGGTACGCGTCGATGGAGGACGCCGGCGCCTGGTGCGGGGCGTGGCATGCCCCGGGCGCGAACCACAGGAAGAACGGACGCTGCCGGGCGTCGCCGTGCAGGTCGGTGAGGTACCGGATGGCGTGGTCGACCAGGTCCTCGGTCAGGTGGTAGCCGTCCTCGGG